>JAUMXJ010000007.1:11883-13801 GCA_030529205.1 Bacillota bacterium
TGACTAAAGATGGTTAAGCCAGAAAATCCCTTATTTTAGCTTATGGTTACCGCATTAATCGACTGATTACATGTACGATTTTATCAACAAGCGCGTGTTACACGATAATTAATTTAATTATATATTAAAGATAATTAGGAAACAAACATAAAGATGTTTTTAGAGACATCATTCTTATCTATTTTCTAATGTAAGTAATAGAGTTGAGAACAAGACTTTGATCATTAAAATGACAACATAAGACGGTTAATGCTCTCTATTTTTTTATTTGTCAGGTCTCACATCTATTGTATCTATACACGTTTGTACAATAATTTTTCTCGGTGTTCTTGTTGTTTGAAATCATCTAAGGTAAAATGGTAACAAATCTTAAAGTTTATTAAACGAGAGGAACTATTCAATAATTTGGAGTAGCAAGTTTATTAAAGCTCTAAATTTTAATGTAAAAAGTACCTTAAAACGATTGATAGGAGTAAACTTATGTGTAATGATTGGGGAAAAGCAATATGTTATTTTATGCTAATTGCAGGAATTTATATCGGGCTCCCGATTCTTATTTTAGTTGGTGTATTACCATTTGATTCTAAGTTTTATATTTTAACTTTAGGAGCAGCGATAGTATATTTTTTGGCAAGGGTTTTAGGAATTAGCAACGCGGAAATGGGAATAACTAAATACAATTGCAGGAAGTCAATCATGGCTGTTCTACCTATTACCATTTTTCTCGCCTTAACTGGAGTAGCATTATGGGCATTAGGGTTTTCAAGAATTAACCCAAATGAAACATGGAAGTTTTATATTTTTTACATTTTTATTTCATCACCTGTCCAAGAATTTTTGTATAGAGGAGCAATTATAGGAATAATAAGCAATATGAACTTTGGATATTATGTACAACTGATTGTTTCTTCAGTTTTGTATAGTTTTGTTCATATAATATACCAAGATTTGATTACGTTATGTCTTACATTAATTATGGGAGTTATTTGGTTTATAAACTATAAAAAGAGCAATAATATCTTTGGCGTATCTATTAGCCACGCAGTGCTTGGAGTTGTGACAATTATAGCCGGGATTATTGATTAATGAACTGATTATATTAAATGTGGCGAAAAAGGGGAAAAAAACCAAGAACAATGTGACTTCTAAGAACAAAATCGAGAACCGTTTCAATTCTAGAGATTACAGTTTCTCTGAAGATTTCAAAACAATCTTCCTCTTATTGATTTCCTTGCTTTATGGAAATATGTTTTTTGAGCTATGTGATGGGATACACAATATAATTCTGGATTATAAAGTTGTAAGCTTGTCAATTTTATTACTTCAGTTGTCTTCCTATTTTAGAATAGTGGTTTCACATTTACTATCAGTAATCAAGTATTCCAACAATTGGCAAATGCGTTTTTATGATTTTTTTCTAGTTTTTATAACGGCTTTTTTTGAGTACTCTCTTATTAAAATTGAGATTTTTTCTTCATTACTTGGTACTGAAGTTTTACTACCGTCCTTAATGATTGCTTTTTCTATGTTTTCTATCATCGGATTTTATACGTCATATAAAAGAGCCGTTGAAGGTAAGGAAGTTTGTGAGAATATTAGACAAGATGGGAAAAGGCTTCAATTTATAAATATTACTCTACTTTTTTTTGTTATTTTATTGAATCTTCTTTCTCTTACATGCAACAATTTGTTTGTTGTCTCCAACTTTATTTCTAGTTGTATAATTCTATTGAGTTTAGTTGTAGCAATAATGTTAAGCAAAAAATATTTCAAGATGCCAGATATTAAATAGGAGTCAAATCCCATATAATCTGCAAAATCCTTTTCTCATAATGACAACAGTAGGCTTTTCACAAAACAACCATTTGATGAACTGTTTTTTGTACGCGTAAACATCAAATACAACAAAAAATAGTCT
>JAUMXJ010000007.1:13811-16026 GCA_030529205.1 Bacillota bacterium
TCTTCAAAGTCTATTTACTTGACTATAGACCATATTACTCTCTATTATTTACTAAATCTCACATCTCATAATCTATTTCTACGCAGTCCATCTATATTGTTTAATACAGCTACATTTGATATAATCTCAACAATGTAAATTTAAATCGTTTAATAAAGATATAAAAGCACCAAATTTAAATGATGTAATAATTACGCTTACAAAACGGACCCGAAGGCCTTAGTATTGTATTAAAATAATTAATCGAAGGAGAAAATACGTGAAAATAGTGTCATTATTCAATAATAAAGGCGGAGTAGGAAAATCTACCTTAAGCTACCATCTTGGGTGCGCACTTGGAGAGCTAGGAAAAAAGGTTCTGTTTGTAGACCTAGATCCCCAGTGCAATTTAACAATTCATGCTATGTTTGAAGAAGAGTTAGAAAACATATGGGAAGATGAAGACCCATATATTGATGACTTACTTGATGCGCAAAATAAATATAATGATCACATTTTCAAATCTACCAGATCAATACACTTCTTGCTAAAACCAATTGAAGATGGCATTAATGAGTTTGATCGTATGCCCCCTGCAAAACAACTATTTGATAATGTTTTTTTAATCCCAGGAAGATTATCTTTGCACAAGTTTGAAACTAAATTGTCTGAACGTTGGAACGGGTTATATCAAGGAGATGCATTAAGTATTAGAACCGTAACTGCAATCAGGACGATATGTGAAAAATATGCTCAAAAGTACAATTGCGATTATGTTATTGTAGATACATCACCTAGTTTAGGAATAATGAATAAAACTATAATATCCACTGTTGATGGTTTCTTTATTCCAACTTTTCCTGATATGTTTAGTTTATATGGAATAAAGAATATTGGTAATTCACTGGAAATGTGGCAGAAAGAATTTGAAACGATATATCAGCTTATTTCAACAGCGAAAAGTGACAAGTTCCCTAAGAACTTTGTAAGATTTATCGGTTTCACAATTTATAATGCCAAGAAATATACAAAAAGTGTTTCTCAAGGCCAATATTCACTTGCATCAGCCCATTCAAGGTATGTTCATTTAATACCTAAAACTATTAAGGAGAATATTAGAGAAAAAAACATGGCATTAGAATTAAGTGAAATTGAAAAACCAATGGGCGGGGAAAGTGTTATGTATTCACATAATACATATCCATCGGTCGCCCAGTCTTTAAAGTGTCCTATGTGGAAAGTACCAGATACATATACTTCATTAAAAAAAGAACGTCCAGATTTTATCGATCAAAACGAAATTCAGGTTAATAATGCACTATTCAATCTGTACAAACAGACTCTTGAAAGTTATAAAAGTTTTGCGCGCAATTTCATATCTAGGGCAGAGGTACTGTGATGATTACAAAACTCGATAAATTTGATGACAATAAATATGATGAAATAATTGAACATTACAAGTCTGAAGATAACAGAAATAAGCTAACTTACTTCAGAAATCAGGTAAAGCAATTTTTTGAAGATGAGCCAACACTAAAAAAAGAAAAAGTCATACATTCCATAAAAGATAGACTTAAAGATCCTGATCATTTAAGAGAAAAATTAATCAGAAAGTATAAAGAAGAAGTCATTTCCAAAGACACTTTATTCGATAAAGTGCATGATTTAAATGGAATTCGGATATTGCACTTACATTATGGTCAATTTTCTACAATTCATGATGCAATAATGAACAAAGTACATCAAGAACAAGATTGGAAATTTGTTGAACAACCTAAAGCTTATACCTGGGATCCTGAAATTAAAGAATTTTTTTCGAATAAAGGACTTGAGATTAATTTTAAGGAAAGTTTTTATACAAGTGTACATTATGTTGTAACTCCAAATAATACTGTGAATAATGTTAAGTGTGAAATTCAAGTAAGAACACTTTTTGAGGAAATTTGGGGGGAAATTGATCATGAGATTAATTATCCAAATAAAACAAACATTATTGCTTGTAGAGAACAGCTAAAAGTGCTTGCAAGATTAGTTTCAACCGGGAGCAGACTGGTAGATTCAATCTATAAATCTAATAGTGCGGATGAGGATATCAACTAATGTAGAGAAAATATACCTTCAGCAATGAGAGAGAAATGTAAGAGCGGTATGGAACAAATTATATAAATTAGCTTCATCATAGTTGTGAACCGTTCTGATGGTCTCCCTCTACGAATTTAGCTGAGGAAAACTACTA
>JAUMXJ010000008.1 GCA_030529205.1 Bacillota bacterium
TGAAACAATCTTAAAGCCCTTATTTGTAAGTGCAGCCGCAAGTGTCTGTGCGTTCTCAATCACATTTGCGATGTATTTTTTGAAATCATCGCTCATCGCTTCCTTGAAGCAGACCGCTTTTGCCGCAATCGCATGCATGAGCGGGCCGCCCTGCATTCCCGGGAATACCGATTTATCAAGCGCTTTAGCAAATTCTTCTCTACAAAGAACCGCTCCGCCTCTCGGTCCTCTCAAGGTCTTATGCGTCGTAGTCGTTACGAAATCCGCATACGGAACCGGCGACGGATGCGCTCCGGTTGCAACAAGACCGGCGATGTGCGCCATATCCACGAGGAAGTATGCGCCGACACTGTCCGCAATCTCTCTGAATTTTGCAAAATCAATGATTCTGGAATATGCGCTTGCTCCGGCGACAATCATTCTCGGCTTCTCTTTTTTCGCCATATCCGCGACAAGATCGTAGTCGATGACACCGTTCTCATTCACGCCGTATGAAACGAAGTTGTACAGCTTTCCGGAGAAATTGACCGGGCTTCCGTGTGTCAAGTGACCGCCGTCGGAAAGGTTCATTCCGAGAACTTTATCCCCCGGATTCAAGACGGTCATGTACGCCGCCATATTCGCCTGCGAACCCGCATGAGGCTGGACATTGGCATGTTCCGCACCGAAGAGTTGTTTCATTCTGTCTCTTGCGATGTTCTCCGTGATGTCGACATACTCGCATCCGCCGTAGTATCTCTTACCCGGGAATCCTTCCGCATACTTGTTGGTAAGATGCGAACCGAGCGCCGCCATAACACCCATACTTGTATAGTTTTCGCTCGCAATGAGTTCGATGTTGTTTGTCTGTCTTTCGAGTTCCAGCTTCATCGAATCAAAAACTTCTTTGTCTAACTTCTCAATCATGTCGTAAATCATGTTGACTCCTTACTTTGTATTTATTTATTTCCCCTGATTAACCGATGTCGAAATGTCCCTCATAAAATGTATATTTTCCAAAATACGGAAGCTTGGTCATCAAAATCTCAAATCCGTCTTTTGTAAAAATCATGCCTCTTCCGTACTTTGCCGTATAAACCCAGCCTTTGGAAGCCATTTCTTCGATAAAATACTCCTCATCGCCCGTCCTTGTGATGAAGGAAATCGTCTTCAAAGAAACCTTTTTCACCTTTGCACTCTTATCGCTTTCCAGCTTGCAGATTCCGACCAAGAGGTCAAAAAATTTGAGGTCATAGGCACTCTTGGCTATAACCATCAACATAACCAACGCAATCACCCATTTGATGATGCCTTTTTTGTTTGTCGTATTATCCGGCATAAAACCTCCTTTTTGATTATAACAAACATCCTACTAACTATCAATCCAATTGCTCATAGTCATCGCTTCAATCGCATCGACCTCATCCCCCGAGCTCGGGATAACATCCCGCTTGAATTTCTCGGCATTCTTCAGCGTATGCGACTCCGACAGAAACGCCCCGGCGAGCAGGCTTCCCTTATTGAGCCGAAAAACCTGTACCCCGATTGAATTTTTGGTTATTTTTTCAGGAATGATTGCGCTGTTGACTGTAAGCGCCTTCACATCTTTCGCACTCTGTCTGATCAGGGTCAAATCCGCATCCTCACGCAGATGAAACATTCTGACAAGCTGACTTTCATCGGCATACGCCTTAATCAGCTTCTTTCTGTTCTGCTTCGTCATGTACGCGGAAAGCGGAATTTTTGCAATCTTTCCGTTGCGAAAAACAAAGAGCATATTTCCCGAAAAATCTCCGGTCAACACCGTGTACAGAACCCTTTCGTCTTTCTCCATCTGAAGAAGATTTGTCAGGTACTCACCGAGCTCTGAAACCTTATGCTCCCCGATTTCATACAGTTTGACCTTGTAAGCATTGCACTGATTGGTAAAGAAAATCGCCTCCTGCCTATTGGTGCCCTCTATCTCCTGCACGATGCGGTCGTCTTCCTTCAATTTATGGTCGCCGGAGGAGCGAAGGGAAACCAAGGTCACCTTTTTCAAATAGCCCTGCTCCGTGACGAAGAGTTTGAGATTGAAATCTTCTATCTCTTCCACAGCCTGAACATCCTGCTCCGCCGCCTCCTCCGCCACAAGCCTTGTCCTTCGATCATATCCGTATTTTTTCGCTATTTCGGCAAGTTCGGAGATGATCTTGCGATCTACAAGACTCTGCTCGGCAATCAAGGCATCCAAATCCGCCAGCTCTTTTTCAATCTCGGATATCTCCGCGGTCTTCGACAGAATATAATCCTTATTCAGATTTCTGAGCTTGATTTCAGCTACATTCTCCGCCTGCACCTTGTCGATGTCGAACGCCTCGGAGAGCCTCGGAATGACTTCGGAATCCTTCTCGGTATTTCTCACTATGTGAATCGCTTTATCAATATCCAGCAGCACCTTTTCCAAACCTCTGATAATATGCAGTTTGGCAGTCAGCTGTTTTTTGTCATATCTCGCCGCACGTCTGATGCATTCTCTGCGGAATTTCAGCCATTCCAGCAAAATCTGTCGCACGCCGAGTACACGGGGCATTCCGTCAATCAAAATATTGAAATTGCATCCGAAGCTGTCGGTCAGGCTGGTCATTTTAAAAAGCTTGGCGCGCAATTTCTCCACATCGACCCCGCGCTTGAGATCGAGTGCGATTTTGAGCCCCGAGAGATCCGTCTCATCTCGGATATCGTTGATTTCTTTGATTTTTCCAAGCTTCACCAGCTCGACCACCTTTTCGATAATCTGCTCCACCGTGGTAGTATACGGAATCTCGGTAATCAAAAGGATATTGTTTTGGGCATCGTACTCCGTCTTCCCGCGCAGTCGGATGCTGCCGAGCCCGGTATTGTATATTTCCTCCATTTTGGAGCGCTCGTAGACAATTTCTCCTCCTGTGGAGAAATCGGGAGCCGGCATGAATGCGAGAAGATCGGCATCCGGGTTTTTGATCAGCTCCTCGGTTGCCCTGCACAGCTCACGCAAATTGAAACTTGCAATATTGCTCGCCATTCCGACCGCAATACCCATGTTCGGATTTGCCAAAATATTGGGAAACACGGTCGGAAGAAGCGTCGGTTCCTTCATGGTGCTGTCGTAATTATCGACAAAATCCACATTGTCTTTGTCGATATCGCGAAAAATCGCTTCACACACATGTTCAAGACGCACTTCCGTGTACCGCGGAGCGGCGTACATCATGTCTCGCGAGGAGACTTTACCGAAGTTCCCCTTCGAATCGACATAGGGCAATATCAATGTCTCATTTCCCTTTGCCAATCTGACCAGAGTCTCATAAATCGCCTGATCTCCATGGGGATTGAGTTTCATGGTCTGACCCACGACATTTGCGGACTTCGTTCTCTGACCGCCGAGCAGTTTCATTTTGTACATGGTGTACAAAATCTTGCGGTGCGAGGGTTTAAAGCCGTCGATTGCGGGAATGGCTCTCGAAACGATGACCGACATGATGTACGGCATATAGTTTTCGACAATGGTCTCCGTAATCTGCTGCTCCGTATATAAATCCTGTGCCTGATTCTTCCTGTCTTTCATTCGCCTCTCCACTATGAAACATCCAATTTCTCAAGATAGTCCGCCCCGTATTCCTCAATATATTTTTTTCGGGCGGTCAACTCGTCACCGAGAAGAACCTTAAAGATTCGCTCCGTGTTCTCGACATCCGCTGCACATACCCTGATGAGCCTTCTGCTGTCCGGACACATGGTGGTCTCCCACATCATATCCGGATCATTTTCCCCGAGTCCCTTCGAGCGCTGGATGGTATACTTCCCTTTCATTTCACTGAGAATCTGTACTTTCTCCTGCTCGTTGAAGGCAAAATAAGATTTCTGTTTTGCGTCGACAATTTCATAGAGAGGTGTTTCCGCGATATAAATCTTCCCCTCTTCGATTAGAGTCGGGCACAGGCGATAGAACATCGCCAAAATGAGCGCTCTGATCTGAAATCCGTCAACATCCGCATCTGTACAGATAATGACCTTGTTCCATCTCAACGCTTCCAAATTAAAGGAATCCAGCTCCGTATTATGCTTGGATTTGATTTCGACTCCCGCTCCGATCACCTTGAGCAAATCCATAATGATTTCGTTTTTAAAGATTTTGTCGTAGTCCGCCTTCAAACAGTTGAGGATCTTGCCTCTGACCGGCATCAACGCCTGAAACTCCGAGTTACGTGCGAGTTTACAGGAGCCGAGCGCCGAATCCCCTTCCAGAATGTAAAGTTCTTTGATGTTGCGATCCTTACTTCGACAATCGACAAATTTCTTAATGCGGTTGGTCACATCGATTTTTTGCGACAAGGTCTTTTTCAGACTGAGCCTGGTAGACTCCGCCTTTTCTCTCGAACGCTTGTTGATGAGCACCTGATTTGCGATTTTCTCGGCAAAATCACGATTTTCTATAAAGTATACTTCCAGCTTTTTCTTCAGTTCATCCGAAATGAAATCATAGATAAACTTATTGTTGATCGCCTTCTTGGTTTGATTCTCATAGCTCGTCTGCGTTGAAAAACTGCTGATGACGATGCTCAGAGAATCCTCCACATCGGTAAAATTGATCTTTTTCTCATTTTTGACGTACTTTCCGCCGTCTTTCAAAAGGCGCTCCAACTCATAAGTGAACGCGTTGCGTACCGCCTTGTCGGGCGATCCGCCATGCTCCAGGTAACTCGAATTATGATAATAATCAAAAATATTTTTTTCATTGCTGAAGACAAAGGCGATATGAATCTTGACCTCATATTCGTCGAGATCCGCACGATCCCTGCCGCGGCCTTCGGACTCAAAATAGACGATATCGCTGATACGTTGCGATTCCGGAATTTCCTCGGACAAATAGTCCTTGATTCCTCTCGCGTAGAAGTACTCGTACGCTTCCGATGTTTCCTCATCTTTGAGCACAAAGGTGACGCCCGGATTAACGATTGCCTGTCGGTGTACCACATCTTTGAAATAATCAATGGAAATCTCGACGGACTTAAAAACTTCCAGGTCCGCTCTCCATGTGATTTTGGTTCCGGTCTCCATTGCACACGGAGATTTTTTGAATCCGCCCTCCGTCATTTCGCCCTTTTCAAAGTGAAGCTCATACAGATGACCGTCCCGAATTACTTCCACATCCATGTACTCCGATGCATACTGCGTCGCGCACAGTCCGAGACCGTTCAGCCCGAGAGAAAATTTATAGGTCTCGCTCTCATACTTTCCTCCCGCATAGAGTTCGGTAAAGAGAAGTTCCCAGTTGTAACGGTTTTCGCGCTGATTATAATCAACCGGAATCCCGCGACCGTGGTCAATCACGGTGATGGAATGATCGGTGTGTCTGATAATCTCGATTTCCTTCCCGTATCCCGCTCTCGCTTCATCGATTGAATTGGAAAGAATCTCAAAAAATGAATGCTGGACTCCCTCGATTCCGTCCGAACCGAAGATGACCGCCGGTCTTTTTCTGACGCGCTCCGCTCCTTTCAATTGAGATATACTCTCGTTTGTATACTTCATCTTACCTCCATGCGGAGTCCATTATATCAAAAGAGTTCAAAAAATAAAAACCGTAGACAAAAATGAAAAGGGGCTGTTCTATAAGCCCCGTGCATGTTGGTGAAAATCCTCCCTGCGATTTTATTTATCGCTTCAAAATTTGATCCTGATCACATCTCTCGTCTCGCAGTGTTCCGACACTGCCGGCATGCTAGGAGGATTCTTCGGAATAATCTACATCTTTGCGATTGGATAGAAACTTGACTTTTTCGCCGAGGATTTCGGTCGTGTAAATGTTTTCTCCTTCTTTTTCATAGACAGATGTGATGACTCTTCCCTGTACACTGACCAGAGATCCCTTTTTTAAATACTTGCAGCAGTTTTCCGCCTGTCTTCCCCATACGACGATTCTCGGAAAATCCGCAACCACCTTCCCCAAACTCTGGCGCTCATGCTTTTGTGCACCGAAATACCGATCTACCGCAATATTGAACTTTGACAGAGTGACATTGCCGTCATAACTGCGCTCTTCCGGATTCTGGACCAATCTCCCGACAAGACTAACTGTGTTCATAACACCTCCAAAACAAAATCATCCTGTGTTTTTCGTTGATCAACTTCACCCCGGATATCCGTTTAAAATATACCATATATTGGTAATTAAGTCAATTTAAGATTTTTTAATTCACCTTGTCATCCGCATGTTGAACCGTCCTGCCCTTGGTAAACAGGAAAAACAAGAATAAGGTAAGAACTCCGACAAATCTCAGTATTCCCGTCAGAATAAGCGACTCCCTGATGGTAATGAATGCGAGCATTTTGACACTCAATATCGGAACAACCGTCTGCGTGATTGCCACCAAGGTCGCATGAATGGACATAATGGTTGTTCTGTTTTCCGAAGGAGAGTTTTCCAGCACCATCATGAGCAGATTCATTGTCGTTCCGACAATAAAGAATCCGCTGAAAATATAGCAAAAAACCTGTGTTTCCAAAGTATCGAAAATGACATAGGTGATCGGAGTAATCGCCATCCCCGTCGCCGCATAAATGATGCACTTACTCGGAGGCATTTTCTTACCCAACCACATCCAAAACGAAGCGGCAATAACCGAGGCAATAGCCGCTGCAACGGAAAAAAATGCGAGGTATTTTTCATCCGCTCCCAACTCCTTCACGGTGAAGACGCTAAAAATCGGCCATCCGAATGTCCATCCGATGTAGAAAAAAAGCGAAGAAAACATGAAAAAGAGAAATCTCTTGTTGGTGAATGTAAACTTTGCACTGAACTTCAGGGAATGAATAAATTCGTCTCGTGAAAACTTGTATGTCGGAATCGGCGGAAAAATGAAATTCTTATAAGCATAGACTTCGAGCAGCCCTACAAAAAATGCGACTACAAAATAAACCTGATACAGCTGAATCACACCGGAATCCGTCTTCGGAAGCGTCATCACGACTCCGCCGAGAATGGTCACAATAATACGCATGATTTCGGAAAACTTGTTTCTTCTTCCGATTGCGAGGCTGCGCTCACTCGGATCAAACAAATCGCCCAGAGAAGAGTTGAACCCGTTGTTGTAAATCGAACCCGGAAGATTCATAAATGCGACCAGGATTACAAAGATCAATCCACGCGGTGCGGTGTCGGGCAAGAAAGGAACCGTCGCCATCAGGAGATAGAAAATTTTGTGTACGAACATGAACACCGCGGTAGCACGTTGTTTGCCTATAATATCGATGAACAGTGCACCGGGAATGAGAGAAATCATGCTGAGAAAGGCGGGCAGGGAATGAAGATACGCCATCTCCATGTCGCCTCCTCCCAGTCGAAGCGCGTACTTTGCGAAGTAGGGGTTGACCAAATGGGTTGCAAACGCAACCACCAAGGCACCGAAAATATTCCACTTATGATTGTTCAACTGACAGGACAAAGACGCTCCGGATTGTTTCATATACCCCCCTCACAGGACTTCATTGTAGCACAGATAAAGAAAGAGAATATGCTAAATATATAAAATAAAATCCACGATATTTTGATAAAAAAGCATTGATATCACAGCGCTTATCGCCATCGCCGGAGCAAGCGGAATCTCGAGATCCGATTGCCATTTTCCGCTCTTGAGCCATTGGAACAAAACAAGTACCAGTGCGACAAAAAAAGTCAAAAATGAAGCGATGATCCCGGGAATCAACCCCAAGTATCCGCATATAAAGGCGTTCAGGAGCACATCGCCCTGACCGAAGACCTCGTCCTTGTAAATCCATTTGGCAACCAGGTATATGCAGAGATAGCTTCCGAACCCCCAAATTGCACCGTACAAAATCGCGGTCATCCCCACTCCGCGAAAAAAGTAAAGAAGTGGGTAACATATCAATGCACCCACTATCAGCATCATATCGTAAATACTCTTCGTCATATAGTCCACGACGGCGATTGCCGCCAGGATCAAAATAAACAGAATATCGACAATCATACTATTTATCGATGAAATGGTACAGGTAGTACACCATTTCCGCTCTGGTCAAGTACCCCTTCGGATTCTTATAACCCGGGCTTCTGTAGTATCTCTCCTGCATAATGCGGCTCGCGATATCATCCCACTTATAATAGTCTCCCGTAATGCGCGGAGCGATAAATTCAACATGCTCGTACAGGAACGGTGCATTCGGATAGAATTTCCCGTCGTGCGGAAGCATAATGCCGTTTGTCACGACAAAATCGATGGCGTCCGCAGCCGCTCCGAATTGATTTCGGTCCTTGATGCCGCTTTGCGTTTTTTTAACCGGCAGGCGATGACCGAGCACACTATAGAGCATTTGTGCAACCTCCGCACGCGTAATGCGCTCATCCGGTCTGAAATTTCCTCCGCCGTTCAAATAGTTTCTTCGGATAAACGCGCTAATCTCCTGATCCGCCCAGTTGAACACGGTATCCTTAAACGGCAGGTAGTTTTCATCGATAAAAATCGCATATCTGTTGTTTGAAATCTTCCCTTCCGGTATTGTCGCACTGATATCGGTATCCGTTACAACCGTCGGAAGATAAACCCATTTTCCGTGCCTCCATTGATAAATCCCGGCATTTTCCGCTCCGACAAAATTGAAACTCATTTTGAGCGGTTTGCGCAAGACGGCGTAATCACTGTAGTTCCACAGTCTCACATTGAACACGGAAGATGCGGGGGCATAGTACTGCGTACTGTCACCGCCGAACGAGAAAATCTCTCCGCTGACATTGATGTGAGTCGGAACATATACCGCTCCCTTCGGAATGGTGATGCTGCAAATCAAATTGTCGCGCTCGACGAGTTTTACTTTCTTCTCATTCTTCTTGTCTTCCTTATTCTCATTGATTCCTTCTTTTTGATCCGAATCCTCTTCCTTATCCGCTTCTTCCCATTTCACTTCGACATCGTAAACCAACCAACTCCTGGTCACTTCCTCTCCGGCGACGGAGATTTCGTAGACCTGTGCATTGTCCGCCTCATTTTTGGCAAATCTCTGGCGATACGCCATTCTGTACGCCTCTTTGAAGCCCTTTTCGTAAGCGCTCACGAAATTTTGTTGAAATTCCTTAGTCTCCACATCAATGCGATGCCTTTTTTCAATGGACTGAACCGCTACAAACTTTTTGAATGCGCGATCGGGATTATTCGACAGTCTGAGCAAAAAATCGTCCATCGCCGCGGACATTCCGGCGGACATCCCGAGAGCCGTTCCGATTTCAACACCGTCCGTATTCTTTTTCGTGGATTCGTAGAGGTTCGTCGATCTGAAAGCCAGCGCATACGCAATCTTGTACGCATCTTTGTAAGACTTCAAAAAGTATGCCCGATAGGTCGCGACATCGCGATTCAGATTGTATTTTTCTATAATCTGATCGTCCTTCATGATGGTGTTTTTGTAGTTCTGCTTGCTCCCCGCGAGATAATCCGCTCTTCCGTCAAAGGCTCCGTCCGCAGTGCCCGCACTCTTTCCGTCGTTCAATCCCTGCGCTTCAGGAGTATTCGCAATCGTGGTCGTCTGCGTCGTTCCCGAAGTAGGAGTATTCGCCATACTGATGAGCGGTACGGACAAGAGCAAGGAGGACGCCACCGTTGCAATGGCAATATTCTTTACAAGCGTTTTTTTCATTTTATTCTTCAACACGATTCACCTCTATTCTGATTTTCCTAATCTAATTGGTCTCAGCAGGATATTCAAGTTCCAGCTGATCGAACAAAAATCTACCCATGCGCTTTTGCTCGCTCCCGGTTCCTTCCACATAGATTCTCTGAATCAGACATGGATATGCGACTTCCTGCGGGATGTCGGCCTTGAGTTCTTTCCATCCTACCCAATCCACCGTCTTGGAGAGCGGAATTTTGTGTTCCCTTCTCATGGAATCCCGAACCACAACTCCGATTTCATGCCCGGAGAATTCATAGGCATATGTCTGAAGCAACATGGACTCGGCAGGTTTGTAAAGCATTTGCGGTTTTGAAAAAACAAGGTTCGCCGTATTGATCGGTCTCATAATCAGGAAGTCGAACTGAAAATCCGCACTGTATACTCCGTTCTTAGCAACAACCGAATTGGCAATACTTCCGTCCATTTTCTGATCCGATCCTACAAAAAAGTAAGCGCCGTCTTCAAAACTGTGCTGAATGAACCTCGGTTTCTGCTGTTCCGCTCCTGCACCCGAGTTGCCGGAATCCGGAACCGCCTTGGCGAGTTCCTTCTCTCTCTGTTCCGCTTCCTTCTGCACTCTCACCGCTTCCAGATAGTCGGGATATATATTGAAAGGACCTTTGGCGAGCTCCCTCTTCGACTGAATCGATTTGATGATTTCCTTATCCTGCCAGCCGAGTTCTCGTAGCTTCGGCAGTGAAGTGTAAACCAGGTTCATATTGACCATGAGATTGGCGATGCCGGGTTTCTCTTCGGTATTCTCGGCTTCCTCTCCGGATTCATTTCCTTCCGTCGAACCGGATTCTCCCTCCGTGCCGGAGGTGCTTTCACCGTCCCCGGAGCCATTCCTGAGAGAACGCGAGCGACTTCTGCCGATGTACTCGTAGCGTTTGTCCTGCTCTTCTTCATCGGAGTATTCCGCTTCGATATCGGCAATTGCCTGATACTTCGAAACTTCAAAGTTCGCATTGATCAATGCAATATTCTTGTCGTACTTGCGAATTTCTTTCATAAAGGACATGACATCGGAGTAATCGCCCATGTAATCGATGCGCAGTTCTACATCCTTAAAACCCGTCTCGCCGCTCTCCTCTTCCCCCTTAAGCGCTACGGAGTCAAAGACGAGCTTGCCCTTCTTATTCAACTCAGTGAGGATAATCAGCGCTTCCGCCTGAGAAATATCGACAAAGACACTTCCCTTCAGCTCTTCAATGTTTTTATTGGCTGCGAGAATCTGATCGTCGATTCCCCTCTCTTTGAGTGCCTGAATCTGCTTGTTCTGAAGCTCCTGTTCCTTGAGCACCTTTTCCGATTCAAGATCCGCAATTCGCTTTTCAATCGGGGAATAGAAGAAGTAATAATACGATACCCCGATAAGCAAGAGGGCTAAAAATATATATTGGAATAAGGTCTTTTTATCTATCTTCATCGATCGCTCCCATCACGCGCTCCATTGTAATCTTGAAGAGCTGACCCTCTTCTTTGTTTTCAATGGTTCCCATTTGAATGTTTTTGAATTTGCCGGTTTCTCCGAGATTATATGCAAATTGCGCATAGTTCTCATAATCTTCGGCAACCCCCTCAATCGTAACCGAGGTGCCGTCGACCGTAATCGATTTCAAAAACACTTTGTCCGGGATTTGAGCGTTTATAAAATTCACCATAGCATCGCTCACAGTGTTCATAACCTTGTACCTTGCATGCGCCGACATGATCAGGGTATTGAGATCCATGAGTTTTTGCAGCAGAATCTCTTTTTCGGCAACGCGCGCAATCGCCTCATTCAACGAAGGGTCATCAATCTGATTTTGCAGCCCTCGTATTTCGGCACGGTATGAGGATTCCAAGGATATCTTGTCAAATGTGATATACAACAGACCGAACAGCAGGACTACACAGATGATTGCCGCAACCAGTCTCTTCGGATCCGATTTCTTTTTAACCTTGATAAACGGCTTGAAAAAGTTCATCTCCCCTGTGATTGCGGTGACGGCATTGACAAAAAGCTCCGGCTTTCTGATATGTTCGGTGCCCGGAAGGGTCAGTACCGAAGTCGGAACGCCCAATCTGTGCTGAATCGCATTGGGCATGGACGCCATCGTACTTCCTCCGCCGTAGATGTGAATCTGGTCGAGATGCGCCCCCGGTTCTCTCTTCAAATAGAATTGGATGACCTTGTCGATTTCCTCGAGGAGCTCGTCCATTTCCAGCACCACCCCGTCGATAAACCCGCGCTCTTCTTCCGCCATCTCCACACCGGAAAATCCGCCGCTGCGATAGCGGTGCCAGATCTCGGCAACTTTCACGCTGTCACGCATTTTGTCGATGGTATCTCCATCTTCCATAATTCCCGACAGGGAATGATCAAAGATATTGGTACCCAAACTGGTCAGACGGTTGAAGATGTAGTTGCCTCTTTCTACGATGGTGACATTGCTGTTCTTGGAGCCGATATCGATGACGGCTATGTTCTGGGCACTGTTTTTGTAGATATTCTCAATGCCGTTGGTACTGAGCTCCAACTTCGTCGGATTACACCCGATGTCCTTGATTGCAGAAAAAAGACCCTGCGCCACGGAGACCGGAACCGCCGTCACTCGGACTTCCAGCTTGCCGTCCTCCGTCGTGCGGATGACTTTGTGCTGCATAATATAGTTCGTAATATCAATCGGTAGATAGTTGGTAATCTCGTATGAGACGAGGTCGTCAATATCCTCGGGGCTGACCTTTGGAATAATCAGTTCACGCTTAATGACTTCATTCCCGTCATAGGATACGACAATATCTTTACATTTCGGATCCAATTTCCCGATGATTGCCTTCAGCGCACTTCCAAATTCCAATTGATTTTTAATGACACCATTATCGTAACAATTAGCCGGAATATCTGCAATAACCGCCTTTGTGATAACCGCCTTGCCGTCCTTTACTCGTCCCAATACCGCTTTTATACTGGAATTTCCGATATCGAGAGAGATCATCTGTTTACTAGCCAAATTTCCTCCGTTCTTGTTACAATTTTACAAAAATTAATTTACAAACACAACCATATTTTGAATTTTTTCCGTGCCGCACATCAATCATCATTTTTCAACCATTTCTCTCTCAGATACTGCACGACTGCGGATATTTCTTCTTCGGAAAGCACACGGTCAAAGACCATGAACTCATGGACATTTCCGACAAATGCATCTCGGCATCGATAGCCCGCCGTATTTCCGCTCTGGTACCTTCCGCCGATGGTAAAGCCCGAATTGCGTTCTTCGCCGGAAAGACGAATATTCTGCTCTGCGCTGTCGGTATGGTCTTTATCATAAATCCTGAACTTGGTGTAGAAACTGCTCCTTGCACTCCCGGAACCGATGTCGCTGTTGGTAATAACCATAATATTCTTATCATCGAGATCGATGTCGCGATTGACCCGTTTTCTCAGCAAACTCGTTCCGCTGCCGATTTCGACCATATTCCGATCGGAGGTATCATCCATTCTGATCTGATAGTTCAGCTCGGTCTGCGCGCTCAGCCCGGATTGGTCATATCCGTAGGAGAAAAGCAAACCTTTTTTATCGTCCTTCAATTCCGATACCACGACGATCGTGGAATCCGTGCTCTTATCGACCAGCGGCAATTCGAACCCGATTTTTCCCAAATCCGTACGATAAAGCCCGTCGTCCGCTCCGGAATCGAAGAGCAGGTATTGATCGATGCTTCTCGGCTTGTACCATGTTTCATGTGTATCTCTCTCCACAGGTATTTTTCCGAAATGAAGGTCATTTCCGGTCAAATCCTTCCAAGTCAGTACATAATTCCGGCCGTTCTTCTTCATCACATCCATGTGGTCGGAACTCGAAGACGAGGCATCCAGACTCACAATCGCGTCACTTGCAAAAACATCCGCACTCGCATATTGGATCCCCAGCTGTCCTTCAACGGAGAAAAGCCCGAATCTCGTGCCGACTACTTCAAAACTTCCTTTTTGACCGCGCAGCGTGATGGTATCGACAATATTGTCTCCATCTTTGAATTTAAGCGCTCCGGGTGTCTTGGAACGGATGACGATCTCGGGAGCAAAATCCGGCGGCAACACATTCCCCGCGAGAACCTCATACTCCACCCGAGAGCCGTTGTTCATATAAGCAATTTCTCCGCTCGGATTCAGTTCGAGACGGGCAGTATAAGGAGGCATTTGCACCGTCATCCTGACTTTCTTATCAGGATATCCGACCGCATGCCCTACAAAGGTATATATCTCATCCGCATCATTCATGTTGAACAAATTCATATTGGGGACCTGATCCCACTCCACCTTGACCGCCCTTTTTCTCTTATTGGCAAAAAGCCCCGTCGCTTCGGCAGGAGGCACGAACTTTTCACCCGCGGTCGCCCTAACGGTAAAATCGACCATGGACTCGAGAGGGGACAGTTCAATGTTTGCAATTCTGAACTTCGCTCCGCTGTATTCCTGAATTTTCTTTCCCGGCTCCACCTGTGCAATATCTCCGCCCGAAGAAAATATCTTCTTCGAGTAGACGATAAACTCCGCCACTTCAACATCGGAAGTCTCCGCCTTAAATCCCAATTCTCGGGCTGTTCCCTGAAAGACATTGAGCTTGAAATTATCCGGAAGATTGACGGTGTCGATGACGAGAGAATCCACGTAATCTAAAATCAGATTGTTCCGATTAAAATCACCCTTGCTGACGACAAAGACGGTGACCGGAGTCGACGATACTGTCGTTACAAATTTCGATCCCGCTTTCAGAAGGACACTGTGCCCGCTGAAAGAACTGTTCGTATGCGCTTCCACAAACTCCGCTCCGGTCGTGCCGACAAGATTCATCACCTTCCCCGACTTCGCGAGATCGGTCCACCTGGACACCTGGTTTCCCGTCATATCGCTTTCCTTCATGGCACTCGCATCCAGATGCAGAGCAATTTTATCCAATTCCGTCAGACCGTGTATGTAGACCGGCTTTGAAACGGCACTCTTCCCGAACACCCCGTACTTCGTTACCGGAGTGACGGAGAGAACGAGGTGACGCCCTGCGAAATCTTCAAGCGGCAACGGAAACACCGTTTCCCTGATCGTGATATCTTCATAGACATCCTGCTGAACCAACTGATAGTTCTGGGGGAAATCCGGGTAAAGATCATAGAAGACACCGGTCTTGATGCCGGTTACACTCGGAGAAGCATAGCCGGCGCCCGATGCGAACCATCGAATGGAAAGATACTCGGTATCCTTGAGTTTCGAACTGTCCAGCTCAAATCTTCCCTTGAGCTTGTAATTGTCGATAAAGACCGTTCCCGTCGAATCGGAAAACGGAATATACTCGAAGTTCGGATTCCGCGCCCCGACAAATTTGATGTCGGAAAGGGTGGCGGTAGGAACTTCTTCCTGAATCTGCCTCTTCTCCGTCACCAGGGTATAGAACTGATGATTGGCTCCCACATCGTCCACCTGCTTGAACAGGACTTGATGTCCGGTCACGAAGACATCATTGGCGACATCGGTGATCGGAGCTTTTCTCGCCTCATCTATCTTTCTCTCCATACTTTTTTGAAGAGTAAAAGCATTCTGTGTAATGCTCTTCTGCTTCATCTGCAAGTGAAATGTCTTGCTCAGAAAACTCGAAAATATCACCGCCACGACCGCAATCAGCGTCAGGGCGATGATAATCTCGACCAGTGTAAATCCCGGTCGCAGTCGCATCCTACGATATGTTTTCTTCATTTTATCGTTTATCATAGTTCAGGTCCTTTTATCAGCCAAAAGTCTTGCATAATAATATTTTTAATATCTACGAAGACTTTGTTGAGGTCATCTACATTTTCGTCCGAAAACTTGATCACCTGCTTCGGAAAATCACTTCTCTCAATACCGCAGCATTCCGCAATATAGTCGACACCGCCATTGTCTTTTTTTACCTTACTGAATCCGATTACAAAAGTCTTTTTTACGCCCGTATTCTTAAGTTTGGTACCATAGTGCTTAATCGATCTGCCTTCAAAGGACTGAATGATATCATTGACATCATCCGTATTGACATTGTCGTAATTGTGATAAGTGGCAAGGTGCACATCTCGGAAAAAGTAGGTATTTCCCCCCATCACATAAGTCCTCGGATTTCCGTTTTTGTCCTGTGTATAGTAATTTCCCCCGAAGTCATAGAATGCATACATCGATGTATCGGCGGGATCGATACTGTGCGTCTTCAACATAAAGAGAGGCGTATAAGTCGGAACTCCGTCGCAGAGAATGACGACATAGTGACTGATG
>JAUMXJ010000009.1:0-6495 GCA_030529205.1 Bacillota bacterium
ACCGCGGCACATACGTGTTCCGCACACAGGTCGTTGAAAGAGTATTCAGTCACCCCTGAATCTTGCATCACTCTGACGACAAAGCCTCTCTCCTCGTCATTGGAAGGGGAGACGTTCATACCGCTTGTCCTGACCGCAAAGTTTTGACCGGTGACATCCGTTCCGAGTATCGAAACATACTCGAATTCCTTTCCAAGTTCATCTATGATCTGTCTGAGTTCCTTTTTCTTATCGAGCAAAAAACTCGAAGTCTTCAGTTTCATTGTTCCTCCTTATGCCGGATTGATTTGAGAATGGTATTCGCAGCGTTATATCACACCGACGCCGAGTTCGTCGAATGTCTTCATGTTGTTCAGGACAGCTGCCGCCATTTCACACAGATGCATGGAGAGTACGGCGCCGGATCCTTCGCCCAGACGCATCTCCAAGTCGAAGTAAGGGCGAATTCCGAGAAGCGTCGATGCCAGCGACGCGCTTTTCTCGGCGGAAGCATGTGACGGAATGAGAATTTCTTTGACATCCGGATTGATTCTGCATGCGGCAATTGCCGAAACGGTTGAAATGAAGCCGTCCAGAATGACCGCCGCTTTTTGTTCGTACGCCCCGAGTATGACACCCGCCATACCTGCAATTTCAAAACAACCCACCTTTTCCATGACGTCAAAAATATCCTCTTTATTCGGCTGATTCAACGAAATCGCCCTTGCAATCACGGATGCCTTATGGTCGAGAAGTTCGACCGGAAAGTTCGCACCCACTCCGACGATTTCATGAGGGCTTTTTTCGGATAATACCGAGAGCATAGCGGTGGCGGGAGTGGTGTTTCCGATTCCCATTTCTCCGATTGCAATCAGATTGGCGCCGTTTGCATAAGCGATTTTTGCAAACTCCTTTCCGATTTCGATTGCTTTTTCGAGTTCGGCGCGCGTCATTGCCGGACCGTGTGCGATATTGGAAGCGCCTTTCTTGATTTTGTAATGTGCTATTCCGTCAATTTGCTCATCGCAGTTAATCCCGAGATCTATAGCGTAAATCCTTGCGTTTGCGGCTTTTGCGAGTGCACCGGCTCCGGATCGATACGCTGCAATGTTCGCCCCTTGAATTCTTGTGACGCTTTGAGGAGCGGAGGCGATGTTTTCTTCCGCAACATTATTATCCGCACAGATGACGATCAGAGCCTTCCCCGTGATTGCCGGAGTTTCACTTTCAAATATCCCGCAGAGTCGTGCGGAAAGCTCTTCCAAACGCCCCAGTGAACCGAGAGGTTTCACCAGTGTCTTTTGTTTTTCCAATCCCTTTTGATAGTAATCGCTGTTAAACATAGACTATATTTTATCACGCCCTTATTTTACCGTAAAGCAACGCAGAACGGTTTTTGTTTGATTGTTGTAAATGTAGCCGGCGTATTGTAGAATGATGTGGATGCAATAATTTGTTAAGGGGGAAAACATCTTGATTTCAAGTATCGTGAAAGAGAATTTAAAAAACGCGTCGTGGATACGCAAAATGTTTGTGGAAGGGGAGAGGTTGAAGAAGGAGCTGGGAGCGGAAAATGTATTTGATTACAGTCTCGGAAATCCTTATTTTGAGCCTCCGAAGTCGCTCATTGATACACTGAAAGAGATTGTAAATTCTGATGAACTCGGCACCCACAGATATATGGACAATCTTGGGTATGTCGGGGCGAGACAAAAAATAGCAGAATCCTATGTCGGGAAAGGCGATCATACCGGCGTCATGATGACGGTGGGTGCTGCGGGAGGAATCAATGTCTTCCTGAGGACCGTTCTGGAACCGGGTGACGAGGTCGTCATCATTGCACCGTATTTTGCGGAGTACACCTTTTACATTGCGAACAACAATGGTAAAAGAGTCGTCATCAGCAGTGATCCGAACACGTTCGAGCCGAAGCTCGACGAGCTTGCATCTGTCATGAGCGAGAAGACCAGGGTTGTAATCGTCAATACGCCGCATAATCCGACGGGTGCGGTTTATTCGGAACAGACACTGAAAAACATCGCCGACATCCTCGTACAGGCTGAAAAGAAGTTCGGAAGAGAAATCTATCTCATTTCGGATGAACCGTATTATTCCATTATTTACGACGGAGTGAAACTTCCGTTCATTCATGATATTTACAAACATTCCGTGATCATCTCTTCATTCTCCAAATCCCTGGGACTCGCAGGGGAGAGAATCGGATATATTTCCGTCAACCCCGATATCGAAGATTTGCAGGAAATCATGAGCGGTCTGTCCTTTGCCGGAAGAACACTCGGCTTTGTCAACTGTCCTGCAATCTGGCAACGCGTGATTGAGAAAGCGCCCGTCGAGCCCGTAGATATCAACCTGTACGATCAAAGACGCAAGGCGCTTCTGTCCGTTCTCGCGGATGCGGGGATGGAGACCGCTGCACCGAAAGGAGCATTTTATCTCTTTCCTAAATCCCTGGAAGAGGACGATATTGCATTTGTCATGAAAGCAAAGGAATTCGGAATCCTCCTCGTTCCGGGAAGCGGATTCGGTTATCCCGGTCATGTTCGGCTTTCTTACTGCGTCGACCTCGATATGATAGAACGCTCCCGAGAGGCGTTTAAAAAGCTTGGTGAATACTACAAAGCCCGCTAAAGCGACAAAGTGTGGATAGGGAGATAGAAAAAGACTGTGATTTCCTGAGTCACAGTCTTTTGATTTATATCGGCAAAAATAACGTTACCATCGTGCCTTCCCCGTATTCGGAGTGAATTTCAATCCTTCCGCCGAGAGAATCCGCAATGGTTTCCGCAATCGCAAGTCCGAGGCCCGTTCCGCCCGTCTTGCTGTTTCTACTTGAATCGGCTCGGTAGAAACGATTTTTTATTTGCGTCATATCCTCTTTTTTAATCCCGGTGCCGTAGTCGATGATCTTAATGACGATCTCCTCCTGCAGGTGCTCGCCGACGATGACTACTTCATCTTCGGAGTACTTCATCGCATTGTCCACGATGGCTCTGAGAAGTTGCACGAGGAGTCCCTTGTCCGTGTTGATTTCCATATCCGGGGACTTTACCTTAATCAGTCTTCCGTAGAGCGTTTCCATTTCATTTCCGACGGACACCAAAAAATCTCTCAGAGATATTTTTTCGTATGTCGGCGTGATGGACTGATTTTCAAGTCGGGTAATGGTCAGAAGACGTTCAATCATGGATTTCATGTTTTCCGCTTCACTTTTGATGGCGTCGACGCTCTCGTGGAGAATGTCCTTGTCTTCGGAGAAATTCTGAATCAGTTCGATATTGCCCAGAATTACCGTGAGAGGGATTCTCAGTTCGTGAGATGCGTCCTGTGTAAACTGCTTCGTTTTTTTGTATGACTTGTCGATGTTGTCGAGCATTTGGTTCAGGCTTTCCGTGAGAATTGCAATCTCATCGTCGGTATGCGGCACTTTCAGGCGCGTATCGTTCTTGGTGATGTCGATATTGATCGCTTCGTTTGCCAAACCGATAAGAGGTTCCAGCGACGTTTTTACAAAAATATTCGAAAAAACGAAGAGGATTCCGATTCCGACGAAGACGATGAAGACAATCAACTCCATCATTTGGTTTTTAAAACTCATGTCTTTTGAGGTGTCATAAATGGAGATGATATAGTAGCGGAGATTTTCAAATTTAAAGGGAACACAGAAATAATACAGATTTCCGGTCAGACTTCGGGATTTGCTGTTCGCCGTCAGATTTTCCGTAATGACGAGTTCGTACTTGGTGTCGTCAATTTGAATAATAATGGTGTCGTTTGCAACCAGAATTTTGGAATTTTTCGGGAAGACCAGCGGCTTGTTGTTGACATTTCGCGTCCCGAGGGGGTCGTTGCTCTTGGGCACACTTCCGACCACATAAAAGTGATAATTGTCTTCATGCGAAACGGTTGCTTCGACAGAATCCGCAAAAGCCTCCAGAGATTCGACGGTCTGAACCGCCAAATCCGCATTCTTCTTCGCACTCAGGTAGTTGTCGATGGTATAGAGCACAATGGCCAAATTGACAAGCGTGATAAGTGTAAACAAAATGGAGATCAAAAGCGTCAATCTGTTTCCGATGCTGAGGGATTTGAATTTCATTGTACCATGTAGCCTCTTCCTCTTACGGTTTCAATGATTTTGGAATCGGTATGTCGCGAGATCTTTTCTCTGAGGTAGTTGATATAGACATCGACGATATTGGAACCGCCATAGCTGTAGCCCCATACATTTTGCAAAAGCTCTTCTCGGGAAATCACCTTTCCCTTATGTTTGATCAGGTATAGGAGGAGGTCGAATTCCGTCTTGGAAAGACTGATGGGTTGCCCGGAAACGGACACCTCAAATTTGACGGTATCCACGGCAATTTCCCTGTATTCGATGACGGTCGTTTCCTGCTCCGCCTCGACATGCTTCATCTGCACCGACTGTCTGAGTCTGGTGCGGATTCTGGCACTGAGTTCCTCGAATACGAACGGTTTCGTGACATACTCGTCGGCGCCGCGGTCAAGTCCTTCCACAATATCCTCTGTGTCGTCCTTTGCCGTGAGCAATATAATCGGCAGATTCGGTTTCTTTTCCTTGATGAGATTCATCGCTTCAATGCCGTTCATGAAGGGCATCATGATATCCATCAGCACCAAATCCACTTCCTGTTCCAATGCAATCTTGACGGCGAGACGGGCGTCGTTCGCCACCAAAGTATTGTAACCGGAGTGTTTTAATTGTAAATCCAATATTCGGGTAATTTTATGTTCATCGTCGACAATCAGTATGGTTTCCATGCATAAATCATAGCATATTTTTTAGTTAGTTCTCTGTCTATTTTCATGTATTTTTGTTATAATATATGAGTATTTTTGCGTGTAGGAGGAATTATGACACTTATAAGCACCATTTATGCAAATTGGCAAAAAATGGCCGAGCAGAAAATCACAATCAGCGGATGGATTCGAACATCGAGAAAATCCAAAAATTTTGGCTTTGTTGAAGTCAATGACGGTTCCACCATGAACCATATCCAGGTGGTATATGATGACAGCCTCTCCAATTTTGCCGAAATCGATAAGTTCGGGATTTCTTCTGCGATTGAAGTTTCGGGTATTTTAAGAATTACAGAGGGTGCAAAACAAAGTTTTGAATTATATGCCGAGAGCATTCAACTGCTCGGCGAATCTCCGCAGGATTATCCTCTTCAAAAGAAGAGGCACAGTATGGAGTTCCTTCGTACCATTGCGCATCTCAGACCGAGAAGCAATACCTTCCAAGCGGTATTTCGTATCAGCAATGCGGCGAGCAGAGCGATTCACGAGTTTTTCCAGTCGAGGGACTTTATCTATGTCCTGGCGCCGATTATCACCAGCTCCGACGCGGAGGGAGCCGGAGAAATGTTCAAGGTGACATCGCTGGATTTCGACAATTTGCCGATGAAAGACGGCAAAGTGGACACATCTCAGGACTTTTTCGGTAAGACGGCCCATCTTTCCGTTTCCGCTCAACTTGCCGGAGAAGCGTTTGCACAGGCATTCAGAAAAATCTATACATTCGGTCCGACTTTCCGTGCTGAAAATTCGAACACCAAGCGCCATGCAGCCGAGTTCTGGCAAATCGAACCGGAGATTTCTTTTGCGGATTTATTCGATGCGATGGATTTGGCGGAGGACATGATCAAGTATGTGGCTGCCTTTGTTCTCGATCATTGCCGTACGGAGATGGCGTTTTTTGAAGAGCGCATTCAAAAAGGAGTGATTGAGCGCCTTGAAAAGGTCAGAGACTCCGAATTTAAACGCCTCAAGTACACGGAGGCGATCGATATCCTGCAGAAATCGGGAGTCAAGTTTGAATTTGAACCGGTGTGGGGAATCGCGCTTCAGACAGAACATGAAAAATATCTTGCGGATGAGGTCTTCCGTTCTCCGCTCTTCGTCTATGATTATCCGAAGGATGTCAAGGCGTTTTACATGCGTCTCAATGACGACGGAAAAACCGTTGCCGCGACCGACTTGCTCGTACCGGGCATCGGGGAAATCATCGGCTGCTCGCAAAGAGAGGAGCGTCTTGAGGTCCTCATCGACAGGATGAACGAACTCAATATGAAGATTGATGATTATGATTGGTATATCGATCTCAGAAAGTACGGAACAACCAAGCATGCCGGATTCGGGCTGGGGCTGGAAAGGCTTCTCATGTACATCACCGGAATGGAAAATATTCGCGATGTGCAACCGTTCCCGAGAACACCGGGGAATATCTCGTTCTAGTTCGAGAACATCATGCATAATTCATTGATTGTTCACGCAATCAATCAAAACATAATTTAAAATAGAAGCAACAAAATAGAAATAAATGAAGATCAAACAGAAGCTAGTGTAGTACAAAATATTAAAGACAATAGGAGATTGTTATGAAAAAGATTTTGGTGACAGGTGCCGGCGGACAAATCGGGTTTGAGTTGGTCGAACTTCTTCGCAAAGAATACGGAGAAAACAATGTTGTGGCAT
>JAUMXJ010000009.1:6505-10978 GCA_030529205.1 Bacillota bacterium
GATTGTTTGAGATTTGTAATGTAACGGACATCAAACAGATTGCTGAAGTTGTTGATAAACATAAGATTGATACCATTATCAACCTGGCTGCGCTTTTGTCCGCTGTAGGAGAAGCAAAACCTCATGAGCTGTGGGACATCAACATGAACGGTCTTTACAACTGCCTCGAAGTATCGAGAGAGAAGAATTTGATGCTGTTTACACCGAGCTCCATCGCGGCTTTTGGTCCGAGCACACCGAAAGACAAGACTCCACAAGATACCATTCAAAGACCTACCACCATTTACGGCGTTTCCAAAGTTGCCGGAGAATTGCTGTGTGATTACTATTTCAAACGTTTCGGAGTCGATACCAGAGGCGTCCGATTCCCGGGACTGATTTCTTACAAAGCACTCCCCGGCGGCGGAACAACCGACTACGCGGTTCATATCTACTATGATGCATTGAAGTCAAAGAGCTTTGAATGTAATTTGGCTGCGGACACCTATATGGACATGATGTACATGCCGGATGCACTGGATTCCATCATTCAGTTGGCGGAAGCGGATTCGGCTAAGCTGATTCACAGAAATGCATTCAATATCGCGGCAATGAGCTTCTGTCCGGAAGATATCGCAAATTCAATCAAAAAGGAAATTCCTGAATTCAAGATGACGTACAAAATCGACGAAGTGAAGCAGAATATTGCAAATTCTTGGCCGAATTCGCTTGATGACAGTGCCGCAAGAGAAGAATGGGGCTGGAATCCGAAGTACAATCTCGACATGATGACAAAAGATATGCTTGAAAAACTTGCGGTGAAATTGGGGGTAAGCAAGTAATGAAGCAGATTATAGAATGTGTGCCTAATTTCAGCGAAGGCAGGGATATGGAGAAGTTGGACAAAATCCTCGACTGCTTCCGCAATGTCGAAGGCGTCCTGCTTCTCGATCACTCATCCGATGCGGATCACAACAGAACGGTTGTCACCGTTGTCGGTGAAAGTGAGCCGCTGAAGCATGCCGTAGTTGCCGCAATGGGAAAAGCGGCGGAGCTTATCGATCTCAGAACCCATGAAGGACAGCACCCGAGAATGGGAGCGACCGACGTTGTTCCGTTTATTCCGGTCGAAAATGTCACAATGGAGGAGTGTATCGCGCTCTCGAAGGAAGTTGCCGCGCTTGCGTATGAAAAGCACGGAATTCCGAGTTTTCTTTACGAAAAATCCGCTTCGAGACCGGAGCGCGAAAATCTCGCGAATGTCCGCAAAGGACAATTTGAGGGAATGAGCGAAAAAGTGAAGCAACCGGAGTGGACACCTGATTTCGGAACCGATATCCATCCGTCTGCGGGAATCACGGCAATCGGAGCGAGAATGTTCCTCGTTGCGTTCAATGTCAACCTGGACAATCCGGATGTGGAAGTGGCGAGTAGCATTGCAAAATGCGTGCGCTTCCTAAGCGGCGGTCTCAGATTCTGCAAGGCAATCGGAATCGATATTTCGGAAAAGGGAATGTCTCAGGTCAGCATGAATATGACCGACTACACCAAGACGCCGATTTACAGATCGTATGAACTGATCGGTGTGGAAGCGAGAAGATATGATGCGAATATCGTCGAGAGTGAAATCATCGGGCTTGTTCCGAAAGCGGCATTGACCGGGGCGCTCGACTTCTATATGAAGGGGAAAGAATACGACAAGAACAATTACAATCTGCTTGTCGACCTGACAAAACAGCATCTCAAAGTAGCGGATTTTTCTGCCGATCAGATTTTAGAGAAGATCATTGAGGATAGATTATAAATGAATAAAATGCTTATTTATGGAGCATCTGAACTTGTTACAATGGGTGGAGCCGTCTCCGCCCGTTGTGGCGAGGAGATGAATGACATCGGATTGTTGCAGGATCATTCCGTCGTGATAGAAGACGGTGTCATCAAACAGATTATTCCGACGAAAGATGTTTCGGCGGATGCGTATCGAAAAGAAGGTTACGAAGTGGTAGATGCCTCCGGATGCTCTGTAACACCGGGGTTTGTGGATTCGCATACCCATTTTGTCTTTGGAGGGTATCGTGCGGATGAGTACGATATGCGTCTGAAAGGCAAGAGCTATATGGAGATTATGAATGCCGGCGGCGGAATTGTCAGCAGCGTGAACAGCACACGACAGGCTTCTTTCGAGGAGCTTTACAAAGTCGGATATCACAGACTGAATTCCATGATGGCGAACGGCGTCACAACCGTGGAGGGAAAGTCGGGATACGGTCTTGATTATGAAACGGAAATGAAGCAGCTGGAAGTGATGAAAGCCCTGAACGAGAAACATCCGCTCGATGTCGTCTCCACATTCATGGGTCCGCATGCGGTTCCTCCGGAATGGAAGTCGAACCGCGGACGCTTCATGAGGGATATGATTTCCATGCTGACGGAGGTGAAGCAAAAGGGGTTGGCGGAGTATGCGGATATTTTCTGTGAGGACGGCGTTTTTTCGATAGAGGAATCCAGAACCTTCCTGCTTGCCGCATCCCAGACGAATCTGAAGCTCAAAATTCATGCGGATGAAATCGTTACTTTCGGGGGGGCGGAACTTGCGGCGGAATTGAAGACGCAGTCAGCCGACCATCTTCTCAAAGCTTCGGATGAGGGTTTGATGGCGATGAAGCGCGCCGGAGTTGTCGCGACCTTGTTGCCGCTTACCGCATTTTCGCTCAATGAGCCGTTTGCCAGAGGCAGATACATGATCGACAACGGTCTCGCTGTCGCCTTGGCTACAGATTTTAACCCGGGAAGCTGTTTCTCCGAAAGCCTGCCGCTCTTGATTGCCATTGCGACCAATAAAATGAAGTTGACGATGGAGGAGACTCTGACGGCGATTACCATAAACGGCGCCGCGGCGGTGGGAAGAGCGGATAAAATCGGCAGCATTGCCGTCGGAAAGCGTGCGGACTTTGTAATCCACGAGTTTCCGAGCTACAAGTTTATGGCGTACCATATCGGAGTCAGTACGACGAAGAAGGTCATCAAGAACGGCGTACTGGTATATGAAAGAAATTATTAAACAAGTGAGGTAGTATGTTAAGTCATTTGAAAATCAATGAGTTTGTCAATCAGCTCGCTTCGTCGGAGCCGGTTCCCGGCGGTGGCGCGGTTGCGGCGTTGTGTTCGTCACTGGCTTGTGCACTTGCTTCCATGGTCGGAAGATTGACCGTCGGAAAAAAGGGGTATGAAGCGGAGTTCGAGAAGGCGGAGAAAATTGTCGCGGAGTTCGACAAGAGATCGGAAGAGTTCCGAGAGCTGATGGAGGAAGATGTCATCGCGTTTAATAAAGTCATGGATGCGTTCGGGCTTCCGAAGGCTACCGATGACGAGAAGAAAGCGCGAACGGCTGCGATTCAGGCATCGCTGAAAGGAGCTACGGAAGTGCCGATGAAAGTGGCGGAAAAATCTGCAGAACTCTTCGATACATTGGAATATCTGGTTCATAACGGAAATAAAAATGCACAAAGTGATGCGCTTGTCGGAACGATGATGGCGAGAAATGCCGTTATCGGAGCGCTTTTTAATGTCAAAATCAATCTTGATTCCATCAAAGATATGGAATATGTAGAGCAGATGACGGCAAAAGTAAAAAAACTCGAAGACATTGCAATTCAGCGTGAAAAGCAGATTGTCTTTGGAGGTTAGTGATGTACAAAATTATTGTTGACAGTTGCGCGGATATGACTGCAGAAATGAGGGAGAAATACAATCCGGTATTGATTCCGTTTCGTATGTTGCTTGAAGACAAGGAGTTTGTCGATGATTTGAGCCTGGATGTGGACGGATTCATCGACGAGTTTACACGTTCCAAAAGCGCACCGAAATCATCCTGTCCGTCTCCGGCAGACTATTTACATGCGCTTGAAGGCGCCGACGAGTACTATATTATATGCCTCAGCAAGAAATTGTCGGGAACGCACAACTCAGCAATGGTGGCAAAGAATATGTTCGAATCGGAAAAACGCCCCGGAAAGGTTGTGGTCATCGATTCCAAGTCTGCGGCATGCGGGGAGACTCTGTTGGTTGCTAAAATCCACGAGATGAAACTGCAGGGGAAGGCGTTTGACACTGTTGTCAAGGAAATTACCAAGTTTGTGGAGAGCATGAAGACATTCTTTGTCCTGGAATCTTTTTCGAATCTGATCAAGAACGGCAGAATGCCGAAGTGGAAGGGTATTTTGGCGGCCACGCTGCAAATCATTCCGATTATGCATGCGGAAGATGGAGACATCAAGGTGTTTGAGAAACTCAGAAACATTGAAAGAGTCTACAATCGATTTGTCGAGGTGATTCGTCAAGGTTTGATCGCGTCGAAGAGGAAGCTTGTTTGTATCTCGTATGTAACGGATAATTCCAGGGCGATACAGATTAAGAAAGACCTTGAACATCATTGTGAAAATGTCGAAGTGCTGATTTCGAAAACAGCCGGCCTTTCCTCCATGTCTGCGGATA
>JAUMXJ010000009.1:10988-15924 GCA_030529205.1 Bacillota bacterium
CTGATTTATTTGATTTCGCAAATAACAGTGAGAACAAAGCTCCTCTTGCTGAAAGAATGAAGCCTGTCGTGCTCGATGATTTCGTCGGGCAGGAGCAGGTGATGGAAAGAGGAGCTTTTTTGCGTAGAATGATCATGTCGGACGATCTCTCCTCTCTGATTTTGCACGGTCCTCCCGGAACGGGAAAAACCTCGCTTGCCAGAGTTATCGCCAATACGACAAAGGCGGATTTTATTGTAATAAACGCCGTCGCGGCCGGAATCAAAGACATTAAGGAAGCCGCCGGCAGAGGGGAGGAGAATTTAAGATTATACGGTCGAAAGACCGTCCTGTTTATCGATGAAATACACAGATTCAACAAATTGCAGCAAGATGCGCTCCTTCCATATGTGGAAACGGGCAAGGTTATTCTTATCGGCGCGACTACCGAAAACCCTTACTTTGAAGTAAACAATGCACTTCTGTCCCGATCCATTGTATGCCGATTGGAAAAATTGAAAAAAGAACATATTCTTTTGATTTTGAATCGAGCAATCCGGAGCGAACGCGGTTTGAAGACCTATGATTTGGAGATTGAGGAAGGTGTCCTGGAGATGATTGCCTCGGCAGCTGACGGTGATGCAAGAAGAGCACTCAGTCTTTTGGAAAACGCGGTTCACATCAAGGATGTACTTGGAAAACGCATACACATCGGAAAAGAGGATATCTTTTCCGCCAGAAGATTGTCGTTTCAAAACCAAAAAGACAATCACTACGACGTCATTTCCGCTTTTATCAAGTCGATGCGCGGATCGGATCCCCATGCTTCGATCTACTATTTGGCGCTTTTGCTTGAGAGCGGAGAGGACCCGATGTTTATTGCAAGGCGTGTCCTGATCTGTGCTTCCGAAGATGTCGGAAATGCGAATCCACATGCATTGGTGCTTGCAAATGCGGCTGCTTCGGCCGTCCATCAAATCGGGATGCCCGAGGCGAGAATCATACTTGCACAGGCTGTGACATACATCGCGTGCTCGCCCAAGTCCAACGCAGCCTATCTTGCGATCGACAAAGCAATCGAGGATATCAGAAACGGAAGCGATATCGGCGTACCGGAGTATCTCAGAGACGGCACCTCACTTTCTCTGGAGCTCAAACATGCACTCGAAAAAAATGAGGAATACTACAAATATCCCCATCAATATCCGAACGGTTATGTGAAACAAAGGTATTTGCCGAAGGAAGTTGAGGACCGCATCTACTATGAACCTAAGGAAATCGGAGAAGAAAAGAACTTAAAAAGGTATTTAGGAGGACTCCATGAATCATATCGCATTGTCTGATATCTGCTATCAATTATCGGTGGTGTTCAAGTCCGGGTTGCCGATTTCGGACGGCATCAAAATCCTGAGTGAGGATTCGGATGACCGAGAGATTGCACATGCACTTGAAAACATCTGCCATTCTCTCGATCAGGGACTGACAATCTCGGAAGCGTTTGAAAGCTCCAAACTTTTTCCGAGATATATGTGTGAAATGGTGAAAGTGGGAGAAAATGCGGGCAAGCTGCCGACCGTATTTGACGAACTTCATGCGTACTACCTGGGCAGGGCGGAATTCCAAAAGAAATTGAGAAATGCGATTTCTTATCCCCTTGCCTTACTTTTTATGATGTTCGCCGTACTCGGATTGTTGATATTCAAAGTGCTTCCTGTTTTTCATTCCCTGCTCATATCCCTGGGCGGGGAAATACCGGCTGCGTCCGCCGCAATTTTTCGTGTCGCCGATACCATGAAGAGCGCATTGGTCATCGTGGTCGGGTTGGTCGCGGTTCTCATCGTGTTTTCGCTCCTGGTGTTCAAGTTTCGAGTATTCCCGAAACTTCGAAGCACCTTGCTGATGCGCCTTCCCCTGGTCAGTAAAATCTACAAGAAAAATTTACTTGTAAAGCTCTCCAGAGCCCTGACGACTTTAATTGCCAGCGGGTATTCTTTTGAGATGGCATCTGAAAAGGCTTTGCCTCTGATTGAAGACGATGTCATCAAAAACAGAATCGACACCGCCGTATCTGAAATGGTAGAAGGAACGGACGTGTATGACTCCCTTCGAAAAATTCAAATTTTTCCGAATCTGTTCTTTAAAATGTTCAAGCTCGGTGCGAAGACGGGAACTTTAGACGAGATGGCGGCAAAATTTACGGATACCTATCAGCGTGAGTTGGACAATATGATGGATAAGACGGCATCCATGGTCGAGCCGATATTGGTCACCGTGATGTCCGTTGTCGTCGGAATCGTCCTGCTCATGACATTGTTGCCGTTGATCGGAATCATCTCCGCAATCGGGTAGAGGTGCGTATGAAGCTTCATGTAACGATCTTTGTCGGAATTATGCTTCTCGCGTTCTTGTATATCGGGAATGTGAGCGGCAACAATGCTGCGGAGGAGATAACAAATGCGGAAAATGCGATTCAGAAGGCCGCTATCACCTGCTATGCATTAGAAGGGGGTTATCCTTCTCTCGACTATTTGGTGGAAAACTACGGAATACTGCTGAATAAAGATGAATTCATCTATCATTATGAAATGATCGGAAGCAACATCCTGCCGATTATAAAGGTGATGAGGAAATAAATATGAAAAAATCATATGAAGTCTTGGCTACCATCATGCTGATTCTGGTCATCGGCATATGTTTGCTTCAGATATCGGGCGTATCGGCATCTTTGCATGAGAGACTGACACAGGAAAAGGATTTGCTCGACGACAATCGGATTGCGCTGTCGTACTATTTGACAAAACTCAGACATTTCGACTCGGAAAATGCCATTGCAATTCGTGAAAATAAGCTGTTCATATATGAAGAAGGGATTGAGACCTGTATTTTTGTCGAAGACGGGTGCCTATATGAATCCACGGTTGTCGAGGGGTTTCCGCACTCTGCGGAAACCGGCTTCGTCATCGCGAAAATTGACGGAGTCTCGTTGCATGTGAACGAGGAGCGTTTGGTCACGATAGAGGTCATGAAAAACAATAAGACGACCGCCGCAAAGTTTCAGCTTGAAGCTTGGGGAGGAATGTGATGAGGAGAAAAGGTTTGACTCTGGTCGAAATATTGCTGTCCGTAGCGATTATTTCCATCTCCGCCATTACCATTGTCAAGGTCTTTGTTTCTGCGGATACATTAAACAACAGGACCGCCGAACACGAACGGGCGGTGTTTGAAGCGGTGACCTTGATGGAGCAGATTTCCTATCATGATATCGCGTTCCTGTTTACGATGGAATACGACGGCAGGGAGTTCGACTTTGCCGAGGGATTTGAAAAAAAGACAGATGCGGGAGACAATGCCTCTCTGAGGTTGGAAAAACTTCTTGGAAATGATCTGATTGCCGTGATGGCCATACTTCCGGGGCGGGACAGCATTTCCGTGACCATCGACATGCTTCGGGATCAAGATGCAATCTATCAGCTCCGAAGGACTTTCTACAGGAGGTTCGAATGAAGCGGATTCGTCAGAGAAAAGGGAGTTCGACCGTCCTGGTCATTCTTATGATCGTGCTTCTTGTCTCGCTGTCTGTTCTGTCGGTGAGTGTTTCCAATTCCGGATACAGGCTATCCAAGAGAATGGGACAGCAATTTCAGGAGTACTATTTGCTTGAGTCGGAAGCTGACAGATGCTACTCTGGACTTATGCGAGCGGGCAGTGATAAAATCACAATCGAGGCGATGAAAGAGCTGGGATGCCTGGATGCGAAGATTGAAGAAGGAGTTTGTTCTTTTCGTGTGGAGAGAAGCGGAAGATCCTTTATCGTATCATTTGAATTGTCGACTTTCAGACGTACCGACTGGTACGAAAGAGAAAAGATATTTGAAGTAAAACCATTGGAAATCAGCACATTTGATTAAGGGGGAAAAATGCAAATTACAGATTTGATGAAATTGGCTGTTGAAAAGAATGCTTCGGACATTTTTTTGACCGTCGGAGTTCCGCCGGTATTCAAAATAGATAGCGGCTTTGAGCTGTATGGCGACAAAATCATGATGAAGAGCGATACGGAAGAGATGATTAAGCAGCTTTTTACAGACGAGGAAAGATACGCTACTTTTTTGAAGAAGGGTGAGATGGACTTTTCCTTTTCTTCCCCGGGTGTGGGACGTTTCAGGGTCGATGTCTACATCCAGAGAAATTCGCATGCGGCTGCAATACGCGTGCTGAAATTCGATATTTTAGATACCGCCAAACTGAGAATACCGGATGAGGTATTAAGCGTGCGGAACTCCTCGAAAGGACTGGTGCTTGTGACCGGGCCGACGGGAAGCGGAAAATCGACCACCTTGGCGTGTATTATCGATCGTATCAACTCGGAGAGAGAGGCGCATATCCTAACATTGGAAGATCCGATTGAATTTATACACAAGCATAAGAAGAGTATTGTGAATCAAAGAGAAATCGGTATCGATACGGCGTCTTACCAAGAAGGCTTGAGGGCGTCGATGAGGCAATCTCCCGATGTCATTCTCATCGGAGAAATGCGCGACTATGAAACCATGTCGATTGCGATGACGGCGGCGGAAACCGGACATTTGGTACTCTCCACCTTGCACACCGTGGGAGGGGCAAAGACGGTGGATCGTGTGATTGACGTATTTCCATCCAATCAGCAGGATCAGATTCGCATTCAGCTCTCAACGGTTTTAAAGGCGGTCGTCTCCCAGCAGCTGATTCCTAGAATCGGCGGAGGAAGGGTACCCGCATTTGAAATCATGATTGTCAATCATGCGATTCGCAATCTGATTCGTGAGGGAAAAATACCGCAGATTGAAGCTGCAATTCATTCCGGTAGAGCGGAGGGAATGATCAGCATGGATTACTCCATTGCGAGACTGTTGAAGGAAGGGCTGATCACCGAAGAGGACGCCTTCCATTACTGCATCAACCCGGATACATTGCAACG
>JAUMXJ010000240.1 GCA_030529205.1 Bacillota bacterium
TCATCCGGGATGGACGCCGCATCGGCGCTTCCGTCCGAAAAGGACCCGGCGAAGAGGCTTGTGCTTCCCGCCGTTATCGCAAGCAACCGATGGGCACATTATCAAGACGAGGTGAATCGGGCGGATTGTGTAGAAATTTCACATCTCTCACATCTGGCATTTCATGGACTGTCCGATAAAATCGTAACGGGCTCCTACATGCTGAATATTCTGAATGCGAAGGCTTTGGATTTTTATCTTCGACACGGCGTGCGCAAGACGGAAATCTCGAGCGAAATCGGAGAAGATTTGTTGAAGGGAGGAAACTCCATTATTCCGATATCCCGAGAGCACATTACTTTGATGCGCATGGCGTACTGCCCTGTGGGTGCTCATTTCGGAGGGGGACAGAAATGCGGATTGTGCGAAAAATACGATTTTGCCGTCCGAGACGAGAAGGGGGTCGAGTTTCCGCTCTACTTGGACAGAAGCACTTGTATGGCTCAAATCCTTTCTCCCGGCAATAAGGTGAAGGGCAAAAAAATCAAGGACCTATGATATAATCTTTTTTGTGAGTGATAAGTCAATGCGCAAGATTTTGTTTTTTATATTATCGGTTATGATACTCGCCGCTTGCACCGCGTTTATGTTGAATGCATATATGCGTTCAAGCTGCTCCGATTTGGGGGATTTTGTGGAAGCGACGACGGGGGACTCCACCCGTCTCGTCGCATCCGATGTCGTCTCCGAACCCCCGTCCCCAACTTCATCTGAAACTTTGTCTGAAACTTCAACCGAGATTACATCCGAGATTTCATCTGAAACTTCGTCCGGTATTTCGTCTGAAACCTCGACCATGACCTCATCCGAAACTTCATCCGTGACTTCATCTGAAGCTGCAACTTCGAATGCGCTTGTCTCGGGCACATCTTCTTCCGAAGACCCTTGGGTAAAGGAGTCGGAGGAGCTGCTCGCTTCGTTTGACAGAAACGCGCTCTCCAGATGGACAAAGGAGTCGGACATTTCGGATGAATGGAAGTCGTATTTTGCCATGGACAATCGATTTGTATTGACTTTTAAAAATTATGATTATCTGATGTCCCTTGCACCGAGTGTAAAACGTTTCGGGGTCTATGTCGAGGATATGAAGACCGGCAAGACATTCACCATCAACGGAGACGAGGATTTTTATGCCGCGAGCACGAGAAAGTTGGCAATTTGTACCATGGGTTTACGATTGGTGCAGGATAAAAAAATGAGGCTTGATGACTATGTGATGTACAATCCGGAGTGGGATGATGAGCCGGGCGCAAGCGTGATTCAGGTGCACTCCCGAAAAGGGGATGTCTTTCAAATTCTGACATTGATCGATTATATCGGGCGGTACAGCGACAATATCGCATTGAATATGTTGGTGAGAAAAATCATTGTCTCCGGTGGATATGAGGAGTACAAACATCAGATGACGATTCTGACCGGCAGGGAGTTCGTTCCGGAGAATGTCTACACGCCCCGCCAATTGGCACATTCGGTAAAAGCCCTGTGTGTGAGTGTGGCACAGGATCCGATTTTTGAAGCCTTGGTTTACCCTTTGGAAGAAGT
>JAUMXJ010000010.1 GCA_030529205.1 Bacillota bacterium
TTACTGTTCGTCATCTCCGCTTTCAATGGTGTAGATATCGTTCGGATTGGTGCTGTAAAACATGCGCATCATGGCATCTTTTTTGCTCAAATCCGGAAACCAATACGAGAGACCGTCCATCATATCGTGATAGCCGGGAAGCAGGTAGGAGCTTACGCGATCCATATTGACCTTTTTGAGCAGGGTTGCGTAGCGCATCACTTCTTCAAGCGGCATGTCCGTTGCGACGTATTCGCCCTTGATGATGGTAGTAATCAGTGCAAACAGGTCGCTGCTGTTGAGCGCTTTTTCGATCATGGCATTGATGAAGTCTCTTTGCCTCTGGGTGCGCACCACATCTCCCTCTACGATACTGCCGTCGTTATTTTGTCTGAAGCGCAGAAATTTCAGTGTTCCCAAGCCGTCCAAATGGTTCATTCCCGCCGGAATGTCGATGTGGAGCTCCGGAACCGCATCGACATCATCATACTTCATATGATACGGAACATAGACGTCGTAACCGCCCAGGGTATCCACAATGGATATGACCGAGGAGAAGTCGACCTTGATATAGTAATCGATCGGGACATTCAGAAGATTCGACACCTCATTCTTCATCCCGATGACGCCGCCGTCCTCCTGATAACCGTAGACGGAATTAATCTTTCTCTGCCAAGCTTCGGGATATCCCCGCACCTCATGATAGGTGTCTCTGGGAATGGAGAGAATATTCAGTCGATTCGTGCCGTAATTGAAACTGAACAGGACAATGGTATCCGCCAAACCGTCATTCAGTCCGAAGGCGAGGACATTGAGCACCTTGTCCTTCTCTTCCGGCTTTTTGGGATTGTCGGGATCGTGATTCGTCGTATTTTCAATCAAATCTCCCGTATGAATCTGCGGAATGTTCGGAGTCTTGACATCGGAGAACACTCCGACTCCGTAAAAAATACCCATAATTCCGATCATGGATACGACAAACGCAATCAAAAATGTATACAGATACTTTTTATTCATTCTTCCTCCCCTCGACGAACAGTAAGTATATCGCACTCAAAACCGATCCGCAAGTCACACAGATATCGGCCACATTAAAAACGGGGAACTGAATGAAGAGCACTTCGATAAAATCCACCACATGACCGTCTCTGAATGCCCGGTCGATCAGATTTCCCGCTCCTCCGGCAAAAATCAGGGCAATCCCGAGTGCGAGAAGAATGCTGTTCCTGCCTCTGGTTTTAAAATAAAAATACGCCAACGCTCCGCAGCCGATGACCGGTGCGATCAGAAGAAGGAGGCGCTGCCCTCCGAGCATTCCCCATGCCGCCCCGTTGTTCTCCAGAAAACGAAATCCCAGAATGTTATCCAAGAGGACAATCGGCGCTCTTCCCTGCAGATGCTGCAGTGCCAAGTACTTGGTCCACTGATCGAGTGCAATCAGCAGCAGGGAACAGACAATCCCGAACCGAAACCACAGCCCGGACAGCATTTTTTTAGTCGAAGGCACTCGTGACGGCTCCTGCAAAGGCTCATGCGACTGCCCTTGAGACGGCTCTTGCGACGACGCTTTGGCGAAGATCTTATTCCACATCGGTAAACATCCTCGGATTTTTGCTCCAGCTTGCAAGAAGTTCTTTCACCTCTCCCTTGACAAGGCCTGTTTCTTCAGCGAATTCCAGCACCTCGCCGTAATTGGTCAATGACGCGACGGGTACCTGAATATCAGAAAACACGTTGTCAACCGCAGGAAACCCGTAACTGAAAATCGCCAGACAGCCGAGCACATCCGCACCCTCCGCCTTCAGCGCCTTCACGGCGGCGACGGAGCTTTTCCCGGTGGAGAGCAGGTCCTCGATCAGGACGACCTTGGAGCCTTCCGGCATATAGCCTTCAATGAGCTTCTGCGTTCCGTGGTCTTTGGAAGAAGAACGCACATACACCATCGGCAAACCCAAAATCTGTGCCACCCAAGCCGCATGCGGAATCCCTGCCGTGGCGGTGCCCGCAATCACCTGCGCATCCGGATACTTCGCGCGGATGGCGTCCGCAAAACCGTGCGCGACCATGTCGCGAATCTCCGGATACGAAATAATCAGCCTGTTGTCGCAATAGATCGGAGACTTGATTCCCGAAACCCAGGTAAACAGGTTATCAGGGGTTGTCAACTTCACCGCCCGAATTTCCACCAATTTTTTTGCTATTTCTTTCATCCAACCTCACCTTACACAGAATATCATTTTCCACAAAATAAATGGATTGTCATAATTCAATTCTAATATTCATCTGATTCAGCCGCCTCACTTCAACACGTCGATTTCGTAGTCATTGCTCGGATTCCACAGAAGGTATTCCTCGATGCCCTTCTCCTTGAGCGCCCGAATCTGCGCCTTGATTTCCTCCCTGCCGTATTCGATGTACTGAAGCCCCTGGTAGTAAATGTACGACGCGGTAAAATGCTGGATCCACGGCCTGAGAATCGCCGGATTCGTCACATTGCCGTTTCGGTCGATACAGTCCTGCGTTGCAGCCAGCACGGTTTCATACGGCTGCGTGTCCGGGTACTGAATCCCGAAATTCCACTCTCCGTAATGGCTCGGATAAATCATCGGGCACATATAGTCCACCACATTCGTCATGGCCTCCCAGTGCTGACCGATCTGCACATCATCCACCGCCGTCGCCGCCCAGCCGAAAATATCCGCCGCCAGGTACACCTTCTTCGCGTGCAGCCTCTCTCCCGCATAGCGCAGGAAACTCTGAATCGCATATGTCTTCGAATGCGTTCCCAAATCCTTGTAATAGAACTCCTTCGTCAGCGGCACGGTCGGGAAACGCACATAGTCATACTGAATCTCATTGAATCCCAAATCCGCCGCCTCTTCGCCAAGTCCGATATTGTACTCCCACAGATTCCTGTCCATCGGCGATGTCCACAAGAGCACCCCGTCCTCGGTAAACGGCGTATCCGTTCCCGCATAGGTGATGATTCCGTCTCGATTCTGTTCGGAATAAATCGGCGATTTAAACGTCACAATACGCGCAATCAGGTAGATGCCCTTATCCTTCGCCTTCTTGATGATGGGGGCAAGTTGCGCCTTCTTCAACCTGGCATGCCTGTTGGCTTCGGGATTGTATTTGGCTGCAGCGTCGGACTCGAAGAGAAGCTCTTCGCTGTCATCTTTTATATCGATTACCAGGCTGTTGAGTTCAGTGTTTTCTACCACATCCAGAATGTGATCGAACCCGCTTCCCGTCGTCGTCGAAATGGAGAGATACAGTGCGCGCGCCTTGATTCTCGGGTTTTCCGGAAAATCGGGAATGGTCCTGATATAGTCGTACTCGCAATCCTCTTCGGGAGCCGCGATGAATTCCTTGAGACTTTTCTTTACAGACGCCTCGGGGATAAATCCGAATGTCTCCGCATCGTCATAGCTGCGCTTTACTTCATAATGACCGTCTTCGAGACCGAGAGAATAAAACGACATCTTCCTGTCGGTGATAAAAATCTCCTTGCTGAGCTCCCTGTCATTGAATACACGAATTCCCGCATCCACATAGACCGTATTTTCCCGGATATGTTTTTCGAGCGCTTCGCGCTCCGCCGCTCTCCTCGCCTCGAGATCCTCCGTCGTCTCGGTGGTGACCGTCGTCGTGGCGGTCGAGGTCGTCGGCTGTTCAAATATCGGGCCGCCTTCCAGAACAACGGACAGGACATATGCCAACAGCACCATAATCGATGCCAACAATACGAGTATTACAGCCATTCTCCCTTTTTTCATACACTCACCTCTACTTACCTCGGGAAAATCACCCCGGGAAAATCACCGCGTGAAAATCGCCGCGGGGAAAAATTAAATACAGCCGATGTCGGCGTGCAGAGCAAACTGATATGCACCGTAGACGGCACTGATATTCCCGAGTTCCGAGATTAAAACCTTGACATTGCTGTTGTATCTCTGACTCCCGATCTGCGTCGCATAACGATTGATAAACTCCAGATACTTCGGACCGAAATAGTCAAACAGCTCCCCGCCGAAAATCACCGCATCCGGGCGAACCAGATTCGTCAGATTGCTGTATGTCAGTGCGATAAACTTGAACGCGCGATTGACCGCCTCGATGGCGATCTCGTCCCCTCTCTGGGTCGCGTTATATATCGCCTTCATCATCATCGGCCTGTTTCTCGACGCCGACTCTCCTACGATGGAGGTCCTTCCTCCTCTGCACTGCTGCTTGATATATTTTTGAATGGCGTCCTTGGATGCGTATGCCTCCAGACAGCCGTAGTTTCCGCATTTACACGCTGCACCGTCCGGAACCAATGTGATATGCCCCAGCTCCGACGCACCGTACTTCCCCATGTAAAGCTCCCCGTTGATAATCAGCGCTCCTCCGACATGATCTCCGGCAAAAATGCCGATTACATTCTTATCCAAAGTGTCGAAATACTTGTACGCCCCGTAGACGGAACAGTTGACATTGCTGTTGATCACCACGCCGCAACCGAATCTCTTTTTGATTTTTTCAGCGAGGGGCGTGTTTTCGAATGCATTGCCCACCGTGACCTCGACCGCGATGCCGGAAAAATCGTATTCATCCACTCCGACCCCCACCGTCTGAAGCTCAAAAATCTCGGACTCCACGAGTTTGGCAATCATCCCGACAATATCGTCCTCCACAGCTTCCAGGGGCACGCCCGGCCTTCTCTCGAAATCCGTCATGTTCAGCTTTTTCCCGTACACATCGAACAATATCGCTACAACCTTCGTATCCTCAACACTCACGCCGACATAAACTCTCATGAATCCTCCAAATGACCTTAAGCGCCTACTAAATCAACTTCAACTCTACCTTTCTCGCCTTTAATGAGGTTCCTTTTCTGAAATCCGTTCCGATCAGCGGATATGCATAATCGATAAACGCGGGAGTGACATCATTGCCCGCTTCATTGATAAATTCGTCCGCCATATGCTTGGTCTTTGCCGCAACTTCCTGAATGTCCACCGTCCTGAACCCGGACGCATAGCCGTTCCCGAAATCCAGTGTCGCACCGTCCCGGCAACCGGAAGCGGTACTTCCCGCTACATCGTCACCGTTTGACGAACGGCATCGACCGGCTATTCTTTCCATGACCACGGAAAAATCTCTTCCCGATGCATCCGAGAGCGCCGCCCTGACGCCGAACTCACCGGCAAATCGTGCTTCCTTCGCATCCACGTCGGATACGACGCCCAGGAAGGATCTCTGCATGTACCCGAGCGTATCGGCTCTGACACGGCTGATTCCGAGTTTCGCCTTAATCTCCTTGGCGAGCAGATCGCCGAGCGCACCGGTTCCCGAAAGCTGGACATTCCCGTGCGCATCACGTTCCACATTCTCCTGAAGTCTCGTCACGATCGGGGTCCCCTCCGCGTCCGCGATCCCCTCGGAGACCGCGATTACACATCTGCCGTGTAAGTCATAACACCGTTTCACATCCTTCAGGAAGGTCTCGATATCAAACACTCTCTCCGGCAGGTAGATCAGATGCGGTCCGGAGTTCTCGTCCTCGCGTGCAAGCGCCGACGCCGCGGTGAGAAATCCCGCATGTCTTCCCATGACGACACCGATGTAGACACCGTTCAAGGAACGATTGTCAAAATCCGCTCCGGCAAACGCCGAAGCGACATAGCGCGCCGCACTGCCGAATCCGGGCGTATGGTCATTGACCACGAGGTCGTTGTCAATGGTCTTCGGAATGTGCACCGCCTTCAGCTCATAGCCGTCCGCCTGCGCTTCTTCCGACACGATGCGCACCGTATCCGACGAATCGTTTCCTCCGATATAGAAAAAGTAGCGAATATTCAATTTTTTCATATTTTCAAACATTTTTCTGCAGTATTCTTTATCCGGCTTCACCCGCGTGGAGAGGAGTGCGCTGCCCGGCGTGCGGGATACCTCTTCCAGATGCTCACGATCCAGCCCCGACAATACGACCAGATCGCCCTTTACAATACCCTCCACACCGTGCAGAGAACCGTAGACGGTCTCAATTTCACTGTATTTAGCGGCTTCCAAAACAACACCCGCCAGAGACTGATTGATAACGGCGGTCGGTCCGCCTCCCTGTGCAACCACGAGATTTCCTTTTAGCATTTGTCCTCCCATTCTGCATTCCATGCATGAAACTGTAAGAATTATAACATGAATCAACTTTTCAAAAAACTTTATGCCAAAAAAATAACATTGTTGCAAAATTTGATATTCCTCCGAAAATACTATAATTTCCAACGTTCAAGTGCTATAATGACGGTACTATCAATATTGGAGGAAGTATGCTTAAGACTTTATTTCCCGAATTGGAACCGTTTCAGACACATATGATCAAGGTCGACGACCTCCACGAAATCTATGTTGAAGAGAGCGGCAAAAAAGACGGAGCCCCCGTCGTATTTGTTCATGGAGGACCGGGAAGCGGTTGCGGCAACGATTCAAGAAGATTCTTAGATCCGGATTTTTATCGCATTATCTGCATCGATCAGCGCGGATGCGGAAGATCCAAACCTTTTGTCGAACTGCGCAACAACACCATACAGGCCCTTGCGGATGATATGGAAAAAGTCAGAGAGCTCCTCGGAATCGAACGCTGGCTCGTCTACGGCGGTTCATGGGGCACCACGCTCTCCCTTTATTATGCGGAGAACCATCCGGAGCGCGTAACGGCTCTGATTTTGAGAGGAATTTTCCTTGGAAGAGACGAAGACATCAAGTGGCTTTATCAGGGCGGCGCCGGTATGTTTTTTCCGGAGGCGTATGCCGAATTCACCTCGCTTTTGTCCGAAGACGAAAGAAAGGACAATGTTCTGAGCTACTACAAACATCTGACTTCCGAAAATCCGGAGGAGAGAAGGAAGTTCGGCAAGGCGTTCAGCGACTTTGAGACCTCCGTCGTCGCGCTTCACCCGCGCACTCTGTCCGAAGAAATCACGGATGGCGACATCTCTCTGGCGATGATGGAATGTCACTACTTCGTCAACGCGTGTTTCATGGAGGAAAATTATCTGCTGAACCATGTCGATCGGATTCAGGACATCCCGACATTCATCGTACACGGCAGGTATGATGTGGACTGCAGACCGGAAGGGGCGCATCTTCTCGCACAGAAGCTGAAAAACTGCGAGATCGTCTATCCGATTGCCGGCCACTCGTCGTTCGAGCCGGAGATCACCCACGAATTGATCTTGGCACAGGAGCGATTTAAGCGGTACTTTCAATAGACGACCGACAATGCACACTCGAAGAACCGGTACGCCGTTTGACCGATACGGTCGTTTGATACATACAAGAAAAGTTTGAATAAACAACGGGGGGATAATATGACATTATTTGAACAATGGAATAAGCGCCTCTCATCGGATCGTGTGACCAAGGAAGAGTGGGATGAGTATCTCGCAAAAGAATTGAATTTCTACAAAGACCTTCTCTCCGAATACGGCGGCGAACTCGATGAGGACGCGACACTGAAAACCAAGCGCAGCATTTCCGGGTTGATGGAAGACTACAAACTGATGAATCTCGAAGCGGTAGGATTGTTCGACGGCATCAACGAAAGTCTGGTCGAGCCGCTCACGCTCGACTCCTGCGACGAGACGAGTGAAGTGGAATTTCATGTGGACTTCAAAAAACTCTATCTCAATATGCTGAAAGTGAAAGCGACTTGGCTGAGCTCTCTTCCCGAGTGGGACAAGGTTCTGTCTCACAATGCGAGAAGAGAAATCAGAGACGAATACGTTGCAAGCATTACCGCTAAAAGCAATAAGGAAGCGGGAAGAAACGATCCCTGTCCTTGCGGAAGCGGAAAAAAGTACAAAAAGTGTTGCGGAATCGGGAAATAACACTCTCGATTACATACTTACTGTAAAACTATTTTCACTTTTTATTCATATTATTATGATGTAATGAAAACAGGCAAAAAATAAATTTATAAGGTGGTTTTATGAAAAACATAAAGAAGATTGCAGCTTTAACGCTTATCGGAGCCATGACATTGGTACTTGGTGCTTGTAATTCAAACTCTTCCACCAAGACGTCTACGACTACAACGACGGGTGAAACCAAGATTACATCAAGCACAACAACCGACGGAAAAAGCAACACATCTGATACAAATTCAACAACCACAACAACCGTGGCTGCGACAACCGCTACCACATCGGGCAGTACGGAAGCAACCACTCTCGCTGTGACAACCCCGACCAGAAAGGTGGACGGCGAAAAGATTTTCTTCCGCGATTTGGATTTGATGAAAGCGGACGGAACGACGGATAAATTATCCGGCAGCGCAAAGAAATACACCGTTGTATGTTTCTGGCAAACCGAATATCCGATTTGCATCGATCAGCTGTCCGTATTGGAATCTCTTGCGGCGGATGAAGCGGAAATCGTGAGCGTCATCATGATCAACACCGGCGAATCGAAAGAGAAATTGGAGAGTTTCGCGAAAGAGAGAAGTTCGAATCTCACATTCTATCTCGACGAAGACGGTTCCATCGCGAAAGACAATCAGGTGACCAGACTTCCATACCTCATGTTCCTGACGGAAGATCTCGAAGTGATGGGAACAGTCGGCGGTAAAATCAACAGAAACGATTTTAACGTCATCTTCGATAAAATTGACGAATTCAGGGCAAATAGAGGAGAGTAGGTCGAACCTTGCTCGCAGAACATCAACATCAAACATTCACAAAAAGTAAAATAGGTCGAAATGATGAGTTAGCTTATTTTATAAGCTAACTTATTTATTATCAGCTTGTTTTATTTATATAAATCAAAATTTTTAATAGCACTACAAAGGAGAAAAAATGCACAACAACATTTTAAAAAAGACCACAGCCGTAGTCCTTGCAATTGTCATGTTGCTCGGGATGGCATCGTGCCAAAAAAATGACAACCCTACTTCTTCGAACACCTCAAGTTCCGAGGCACAGAGCACAAGTCCGACCGGATCGCAAAATGCGGATGCCTCTTCTACAGATGCACAACCGTCATCCACAAAAGAGGCTCATTATTTTGAAGACATCGAATTGAAGAATATCGACGGAACGACTGCAAAACTTTCCGAAGTTGCAAAAGAAAATACCATTGTCGTATTCTGGGCGACCTGGTGCCATTTCTGCGTGAAGGAAATTCCGATCCTGGAAGAACTCGCGAAAAAGGAAGATGTCTCCATCGTCTTGCTGAATACCGGAGAGTCGAAGGAGACGGTAGAGGCGTTCAAACAATCGAGCAAAAGTCCTCTGACATTCTACTATGACGACCAATCCGTCGTTGCACAGAAATACGGAATCAGCGCATTCCCTGCCATCATGTTCCTCTCCGAGAAGCTGGAGATTATCGCATATGTCCGCGGAAAGATGGAAATGGATGAGTTTGAAAGTGCACTCACAAAAATCAAAGAATTCAGAACCGAAAGAGGAGATTTTAAATAGGCCACGGCAGATAATCATCTGCCGTACCTCAAATGAACCTCGGAATCCGGACATGACATAGGAGGTTATATGAAAAAAAATAAGAACTCATATCGCATCGATCAGAAGTATCTTTTGAATACACTCAAAAAAATACTCGAAATTCCAAGCCCGAGCGGATATACAAAGGATGTGATGGCCGCACTGGCAGCTGAAGCGGAAAAACTTGGATACAAGCACAGCGCAAATCGCAAGGGCGGATTGCTCATTCACGTGCCGGGAAAAAGTAAAAAAACAGTCTGTGTGTCCGTGCACGCCGATACCAACGGGGCAATGGTCAGCAGCATAGAGAGCGGCGGAAACCTGCGTTTCAAACGCGTAGGCGGACCGATTTCAGCTACTTTGGACTCCGAGTACTGCACCATCATTTCTCGTAAAAACAACAAGGAATTCCGCGGAACCATCCTGTCGGATTCCCCTTCTTCACACGTGTATCCCGATGCCGGAAGCCGAAAACGCGATACGGACAATATGTACATCCGTCTGGACGCCGATGTCTGCTCAAAGGATGATACCCTGGCTCTCGGAATCGCTCCGGGAGACTATGTGGCAATTGATGTGAAGTTTGAACGCGCAGGCGGATTTGTAAAATCAAGGTTCCTGGACGACAAAGCGTCCGTTGCGACCGTGATGTCCGTCCTCAAGTATCTTTTCGACAACAAGCTGAAACCTCAGGACAATCTGATTATGATGTGTACCAACTTCGAAGAAGTCGGACACGGTGCGGCATACATTCCGGAAGAAATTGAGGAAATGCTTGCGGTCGACATGGGTTGTATCGGATTGGATCTGAGCTGTACGGAAAAAGATGTCTCCATCTGTGCCATGGACTCCAGCGGTCCATACGACTACGAGCTTACAAACAAGCTCATCGCTCTGGCATCCGCGCACAACATTCCTCATGCGGTGGATATTTATCCGATGTACGGATCCGACGCTTCCGCAGCGATGCGCGGCGGAAACAATATCAGAGCTGCACTCATCGGACCGGGAATTCAGGCATCGCACGGCATGGAGCGAACACATGAAACCGCGCTCTATGCAACAGCGGAGCTGATTCTGCACTATCTCGGCGTTTAAAGACGACGGAATCGCCGTAAAGAGAATTTTAGAGTTTTCTGTAATCGACAGAGTTTCCGAAAATGAAAGAATTTCTGTAATTGAAAAAGTCCCTTGGTTATCAAGGGACTTTCTTTATTTCGGTATTCAGTCCGCCCTTCGGCGTGCCGTCTTAGATATCGGCTCTCCACAAAGAATGAAGATTGCAGTACTCTCTAGCAAAAAGCGCCTTCTCATCCGTCACGAATTCCGCTTCCGGAGCACCTGTCGGATCGAGGAATCTGATCAACGAGCCGTTTTCGGTAACCAATTCAATCCACTGGATTTGGTGCGCTTCCGTCATCGGATGCAATGTGCTTCCCACTACCACTTTGTAACCGTCGGCAGTCTTCTCAACGACAGGAACATGTTTCTCAGTTGAGGAATCCGCAGTCTTTTCTTCGATGACAATCATCGGATGACCACAGCAACTCATCTCTCCCCCGCCGTTTACCATTACTTCCGCAATGTTTCCGCACTGTTCGCATTTCAGTAAACTCAGTCTCTTCATACGTCACCTACTACTCGACAGGAACGAACATGTCTTTTGTCACACCGCAAACAGGGCACATCCAATCATCCGGAATGTCTTCAAATGCCGTTCCCGGTGCAATACCGCTATCCGGGTCTCCTACTGCTGGATCGTAAATATATCCACATGCTTCACATTCATATTTTTTCATACTGTCTCCTTTCCGCACATATTGTGCTGTCTGTATTATATTACATCAAATTGCTAAACAAGTTTTTATCAAATTTTTAATTTTTGTATTTCCACTTTCAATATTCCCCTACTATAGTCCGCTCTGATGCTGTCAGGATCGATTCCTCTTATGAAAAATGAACGCTTGAACGGCCCATAGCAAATCTCATTTCTCAACAGCGTGAGTCCTGCCCTCTCCACAGCGGTTTTACTCGCGGAAATCTCGAGATAATCATCTGTATAGCTAATTTCAATGTCTGAACTGTTGCAGCCCGGAAGCTCGATGTACAGAATGTAACGCTTTTCATCATGGTACACATCCACCGCGAAAGACTTATGCATGGTCGTGCACTTCGGAAAATTGTTGTCGTCCGTCACTTCCAAAAAAAGCTGAGCCATTACTTTTTTGTGATTTATCAAAATTACTCCTTAAATATCTGAGCAGATACCGTAAAAATAAACACTACTCCGATATCCTCATTTGAATAAACATCGATTCTCTGGTTGTGCGCCTTCAAAATTTCTCTGACAATCGGCAAACCCAAACCGGACGAATTCTTTTCAATTCCTCTCGATGCATCCAATTTTGCAAAGCGATTCCATATTTTTACTCGGCTCTCATCGTCCAAAACCACTCCGGTATTTCCGATTCCGACGAAGTACGTGTCGCCGCGCAACTCCGTTTTCACGGACAGCGTTCCTCCGACATTGACAAACTTGGTGGCATTGTCGATCAGATTGTACACCACTCTCTGCATACCGGAAAAATCCCCGTGTGCCAAGACATTTTCACTTGAAAAATCAATTTCAAGTCTGAGCTCTTTTTCTATAATTTTTTGTTCAAATGAATCCAGGACATTTACAATCATCGACTTGAGATCGAAATCCGTCATCATGAGCGAAAGCTCCCCGGACTCTATTTTTGCCAAATCCAGCAGGTTGTTCACCATAATCAGCAAGCGATCGCACTCGGAAACGACGACCGACAGATACTTGTCCTGCTTTTCTCTGTCGATGGTCCCGTCCAAAATGCCTGATGAATACCCCTTGATGGTGGTCAGCGGAGTCCTGATATCGTGAGAGAAGCTGGAGACGAAGTTTTGGCGCGCTTCCTCCTGTTTCTTCAAGTCATCCCCCATCTTATTGAACGCATTGGCCAAATCAGCCAATTCAACCGCTCCCGAGGTTTTGATTTTGCTGTCGAATTCTCCGGCTGCGATTCTGGATGCCGCTCTGGTAATTTGCTCGATTTCCTCGGAAATTCTGTACGTTACTATATAAATAAAGACCAACGCCAACACGCCGGAGAACAGGAGAGACACAAAGATGATGACGGAAATACGTGCAATGGTGTCCTCAGTCTGAATCATCGGAACATCGGCAAAAATCGCGTAGCGATGTGATTTTACAACAACCGGTGCTCCAATCACGAGCGAATGTCTCACCGGAACCCAGATTGCAAGCTTTTCTCCCCGCAAAACCCTGGGATACTCTTTTTCGAATAGGACTTCATCCGGAGTCAATTTTTCGGATACATCTTCATCGACCACAATATCTCCGTGCTCGTCGATGACCCACATGGAGACGCCCGTGTAGACTTCCAGCAAGCTCAAGTGCTCACCAAGGCTGAATGCATCTGTGGATTCGCTGTTGGCAAGTTTTTCATACGCCTTGACCCTGGTCAGTATATCTTCGCGAATCTGGTCCAGAAAGTACCGCTCCAATGAAAAGCGCACTCCGATGACAATAATCGCAAAAGAAAACAGAAAAATCAAAAGGTAAATAAAAGCAAATTTTCGAAATACCGTCTTCATTCGTACCCAGGGGCTACTTCTTGTCTATCTTGAATTTGTAGCCGACTCCCCATACAGTCTTAATTTCCCACTTGTCGTCCGTATTATCGAACTTCTCTCTGAGTCTCTTGATATGGACATCGACCGTCCTCGTCTCACCGAAAAAGTCATATCCCCAAATCTTGTCCAGAAGCTGTTCTCTGGTAAACACACGATCAGGATTGGAAGCGAGATAATGAAGCAGTTCAATCTCCTTCGGAGGAAGCTCGAAGTCTTTTCCGTAGTAGGTGACAACATAGTTGTCCAAATTAATGGACAAATTATCAAACTCAACCTTCAGTCCGTGATCCGGCTGTTCTGTCGCCTTCGATCGTCTAAGCACGGCCTTCACTCTTGCCACCAGCTCTTTTCCGTCGAATGGTTTTGCAATATAGTCGTCCGCGCCCAGCTCCAAACCGATGATTTTGTCCATGGTTTCGTCTTTCGCTGTGACCATAATGAAAGGAATATCCGCAATTTTCTTGATTTCCTTCAAGGTGTCATAGCCGTCGATACCGGGCATCATCAAGTCGAGCAGCACCAGGTCCGGAATGCTGTTCTTAATTCTTTTGATTACAGCTTCTCCGCCTTCAAAAACTTCCACATCATAACTCTCCTTTTCCAGGTAAAGTTTGATGAGTTCCCTAATATTTGCGTCGTCATCTACAACAAATATTTTCTTCATGGAGGCCTCCCGTTCATTATAAGCTATCGCCTAATCTTTATGTTTAACAGAATGTAAAATAAAATAAGAATGAAAAACATTTAATGTATCAAATACTATATTAGAATACCAACGAAAAACTGTCAATCGTTTTGCTCAATCTATTCCCGTTCGGTCACGGATAATTCATCAAAAAAAACCAAATTAAATATTGACAAAACCTATATGGTCATGTAGTATATGCAAGTACAGGCCGTGGTGGCGGAATTGGTAGACGCACAGGACTTAAAATCCTGCGGTGGTGACACCGTACCGGTTCGACTCCGGTCCTCGGCACCAGATATGGCGGCGTAGCTTAGTTGGTTAGAGCGTTCGGTTCATACCCGGAAGGTCGGTGGTTCGAATCCACTCGCCGCTACCATATTTTTTTTGGAATCGTTTCAATACTTCCACCACATTGGGGATTCGCCAAGCGGTAAGGCACCGGACTTTGACTCCGTTATGCATAGGTTCAAATCCTATATCCCCAGCCAACAACCTTTCCGTTATCGGAGAGGTTTTTTATTTGCCAATAAAAAAGCAATCCTTCCGGACTGCTTTTCTCCTATCATGATCATGCCTTCGTACTTAGAACTTTCCCCCGGCTCCGCCGCCCGAACCGCCCGAGCTTCCGCTGAACGATCCGCCGCCACCGCTGCTCTCGGATTTGACCTTGGTTCTCGTGATGGTGGTATGCGTGTACAGATCCGAGGATTGTGTGATTTTTACAGATCCCGGGACGATGTATTCCGTTGCATTGGATTTTCTCACCACAATTTTCTGACTGATCGCCGATATCGCCGTGATAATCAATGCGACAAGCGCGGATATGCCGACGCCCATCCCGAAATTCTTCATTCTTTCCGCTTTGTCGAGATCCCCGGAGAGCATTTGATCCATCAATGTGATGTGTTCGTTGACGGCATCAAAATATCGGGAATCACTCAGCAACGGCACGAAGCGATCTTTATTGTCTTCAAGCTTCTCATCCTGAATCAGATCCTGCGCCTTGCCTGTGGTGAAGGTGAAGTAGTCTCTTTCCTGCATATCGAGTCCGAACAGAATCCCGTCCTTCCTGCCGTTGTATCCGAAATCCAAGTAGTAAAACAAATCGAGCAGATATACCCTGAATTCAACATTATAACTGAGACTGTCGGAAAAAAAGTAAGCCAATTCTACTTGGTGCTTCTGTTTGAACTGCACGATTCTCTCTTTCAGAATCCGTTCCTCTTCATCGGTCAGAATATCCGCAAAATCAAAGAGCTTGGCGTCACGGTCATCCTGCAAAATCGCCGCTTCAATCAGGTCGATGGAATACATCACTCCTTCGAACATTCGATATTCTTTTCGGTATCCGTCGAGAACGGATGTGAAGATGTAATTCAGAGCGTTCTCATTGATGTAACTGTGCGCATCTCCGTAGAAGGTGTAAACGAACTGATCCATCGTATCGTCAACGGCAACCATAATCACCGGACCCGACTCCCCGATCCGATACTGCTCTTTCATCAAATCCAAAAATTCATAGAGCTCCATGTCCGAAGTCGAGCTCCGCAGGTCCATGGTAACGGAAAAGCCCAAATCCACTTTGGTTTTCTTGTAGAACTCCTCAAGTCGCTTTTCCAATGCCTCCATCTGGTCGCCACTGAGATAATCGGAGTAGATTCTCGTTTCCGGTGCTGAGAACGAGATCGATGTCGCAGGAAGACACAGTGCGAACAAAACG
>JAUMXJ010000241.1 GCA_030529205.1 Bacillota bacterium
CCGAACATATTGTACAGTTCGTCAAACGGAATGGAGCGCACATCCCTTCCGTTTATCAGAATTTTCCCTGTGGAAACATCGTAAAAGCGCATGAGCAGCCGGATAATCGTGGTCTTGCCGCTTCCGGTCGGTCCGATGATTCCGAGTGTTTGACCTTTTTTCAAACGAAAGCTGATGTCCGTGAGATTGTTTTTATTCTTATAGTAGGAGAAAGACACATCCCGGAATTCGATATGATACGCACTCTCCTCTTTGGGAATATCAAGAATTTTCAAATTGGAGTCCGTGTTGATAATCTCGGAAATCCTCTTGTACGACGCCATTCCCTTGGTGGAAATGATAAAAATCCTCGAGATGGCGTACATGGAGTTGATGATCATTGTAAAGTACGAGAGAAACGCGATAATGGTTCCGATTTCGCTGCTTCCGTCCCGCACACGAAATGCACCCGCCAGGACAACAAGCGCCAAACCGATGTTCAGATAGAGCGTAATCAGCGGGTTGGTCATCGCCATCAACTTCGCCGTCTTCTTTTCGTGCTGTATCAGCGTGCCGTTTACCTCGTGAAATCTCCTTCTCTCGTACTCGTCTTTTCCGAGCGCTTTAATGATTCTGACTCCGCTGATGTTCTCTCTCATCACCAGGACAATGCGATCGATTTGCTTTTGAAGCGCGGCATAGAGCGGAAGCCCCTTTTTGGAGATTGTGATGACCGTCAGAAAAATCAACGGCTGCAATGCCAGCAAAATCAAAGCGAGAACCGTGTCCGTAAGAAGAGTGACGGTGATTCCGCCGAGAAGAAGGATGGGCGCGCGTACGCCGAGTCTCTGAGACATTCCCACCATGGCGTGGACATTGTAGCTGTCCGTCGTAACGCGCGAAATCAACGAGGGGACGGTGAACGTATCCGTCTGGTTTCTGGTCAGGTACAGGATGGAGGTGAACAAATCTCTCCTGATGCTTGTAGTCACCTGCTTTGAAACATAGTTGGCATTGCGGTTCGCCACAATATTCAGAACCAAGCCCGCCACAGCCATTGCAATCATCCCCGATCCCAGAAGAACGATGCTCCCGATGTCTCCCGTGGGGGTAACGCGATTGATGATGTACGCCAGAGTCCACGGAATGAATAAATCCGTGACAGTGCCGATAAATTTGATGACAAATCCTGCGGATATCCGCTTCCATTCTTTTTTGATATAACGTTGCAACAGTTCTCTCATATCACTCTCTCGTCTTGATCGCGGTACAAATCATCCGGATGCAGAGAAAATACATCCGATATCTGATATTATAATACTTTTTTTCCGTATTTGTGTTTATAATAGTATCGAATTGGAGGATGTATGAAGACATATCGATATTTGGCTCTGTTGTTTACGGTTCTTGCGCTGCTTATGAGTTCGTGCACGGGCGCTCGCGAAGAGGCGAGGACGAGTCCCGTTTCTGTCGAACCGGTGGAGGTGACGACTCCTGCGGTTTCGGAAGCGAGCACGACGACATCTGAGGAAAAACAACCCGTTGTCGTCAGTTTCATG
>JAUMXJ010000242.1 GCA_030529205.1 Bacillota bacterium
TACCTGGATTCCGGTGAGGCTGATGACCAATGAAGAAGCCCTGATCTCCATGGCGGAGCAGTGTCTCTACTACGTCTGTCTGTTCTACCCGCTCTACGGCATCGTCATTATCAGCGGAAACTACTTTACGTCCATCGGCAAGGCCGCCGTTGCATTTTTTGTCACCATTTCCAGAGAATTTCTCATGTTGCTTCCGATGCTCTTTGTGGTCGCACCGATGTACGGACTCTCCGGCATTTGGTTTGCGCTCGGTGCGGTCGACATCCCGTGCTTCATCGTCACGCTCATGATTGTCATCGCGGACATCAGAAGAATCAACAACCTCAAGCATACTGAAGAACCGCTGATTGCAAACGAGGCGTAAAATTTGTTCCGCATCGATCATCTTTATCAGTCCTCCATCATCAATCATCGGTCCTCTATCAGTTACATCCATAACCCATAAAAATAGCCCTTTCAAAAAAGAACATCGTTCTCTTTCATGAAAGGGCTTCTGTTTTATGTCGGATCCGTTCTTCTTACCAATCGCTCTTGCTCGCGGGCTTTCTGATATCCGGAAGCAAAAACTGTTCCCACATAAACCATTTGTCATCTTTCTGCCTGAGCACAATCGGTCGCGGCGTATCCGCACCGGAGGATGTGATAAACAACTTTACATAGCCTTCATTCACATAGGAATAGACTTGGTCGGAAACACTGATTTGGTAAGGCAGTGAAGGTGTGTAATCGTTTTGAGGATTCGTTCCCTTCAGATACGACCTCGGGACATAGTCCTTTTCTCTCAAACGGTCTCTCAAAAACTGTTTTTCGTATCCGGAAATCTCTCTCGGACCATTTAGGAAATCCAACATTGCAATCGTATCTTCAGGAGATTCCGCATACCTCATAAGCACGAGTACGGTTAATGCCGCGGTCTTGAACGGTGTACTGAGATCCACCTCCGGTAAGCTCATCAGCTCACCCAGATTTTTCGGCAGTGATTCAAAAGTAAATTCAACAACTTGAGCCATAACGACCTCCTTTTTTATCTCTCATATGAGACATAGTCAAATTTCTATCTCAATTTTATCACATATTTTGATTTTCTTTCTCCATTTTCCGCTTGCCGCATTTTCATCTCGAACCTGAAAACTTTAATCTCGATTTATGCTATAATTCCAAGCGGAGGATTTATGAGAAAAAAGATAGCGATCATTTTTACAGGCGGCACCATTTCCATGAAGGTTGATGAAAGAATTGCAGCGGCAATCCCGGCTCTTTCGGGATCCGAGATTATGTCCATGGTCACCAATATCGACACCATTGCAGATGTGGAAGAGATTACATTCGGCACATTTCCCGGCCCGCATATGACTCCCAAAATGATTTTGGAGCTGGCAAGACTCACCAAGAACATCTTGGAGCGACACGATATCGACGGTGTTGTCATCACGCATGGTACGGATTCGCTGGAAGAAACGGCTTATTTTCTCGATCTCGCCATTCGAAATGAAAAACCGATTGTCTTTGTCGCGGCGATGAGAAACAACTCCG
>JAUMXJ010000011.1:0-844 GCA_030529205.1 Bacillota bacterium
ATGACCTTCGCCTTCTCCGCCGGTACTTCCTTCACCCTGTGAAGTCGAAGATGTTGATTCATGGTCGTGCTCCCCGTGGTTATGCCCGTCCCCGTGGTCGTGGCCGTGATTGTGCCCGTGGTCATGGTCATGGTCGTGGTCGTGGTGATGATGATCGTGTGTTTCCATGAGGACGTTTACATGACTCATCATTTCAAGTCTCTTCACATTTTCCGGAACGACGCTCTCCACCCATGTGTCATTTTCGGACCCGGCATGAATGAACAGGTCTGCCGACGATATCAATTTGATGTCCGCCGGTGTCGGCTCGTATGTATGGCTTTCCATCCCCGGAGAGAGAAGCATGACAACTTCCACTTTATCTCCGCCGATAGCCTTCGCAAAATCGTAAGGAGGGAAAATTGTGGTGACAATTTTTATTTTTTGCCCCGCATCCTGCGCGGAACTGCTTGTTTGATTTTCCATCTGCACAGGGGAAGTTGTCGTGTTCGATCCGCCTGTACATCCGACAAGTACATAGGTCAATGCCAGAAGCAATACCAAAATCATTTTGCTGCGAGACATAACTTTTTTGTTTCTCATAACTACCTCTTTGTATCTTTTATTTTGATTTGAGATGTGTTCTCAACCATAACAATTTATCACTTTAAAAATCTTTGTAAACCCGAATCCGGTCAAAATTCAAAATTGTAAACAAAACCTAATTTTCAATATATGTACATGTTATTTCATGCACATATGTGGATAAAAATATACCTGCTCCGTTGCAGAGAATGATGCAGCAAACAATAAAAAAATAAAAACTCCGGGCTCGCATCCGAACGCGGAGTTTTCTACTGTCAAT
>JAUMXJ010000011.1:854-10262 GCA_030529205.1 Bacillota bacterium
GCCGATTATACGGTAATCATGTCGTTATTTCAGTTCTTCCTTGAGAAGTTCAGCCAATCTCTCGATTCCCTCTACAATTCTCTCCTCGGTCATATTGGAGTAATTGAGTCTCATGCAGTTGTGTACATTGCCGTCCGGGAAGAACGAAGCACCCGGAACGAATGCAACTTTTTTTGCAATCGCCTTCTCGAGGAGTTTTTTCGTATCGATTTTTTCAGGGAGCTCCACCCACATAAAGAGACCGCCCTGCGGGATCACATATTTCGCGCTCTCCGGGAATGTCCTTTTCATGGTCTCGACCATCAAATCTCTTCTGCCCTTGTACACCTCGATCAAATGCTTCACATGACCGTTGAAATCATAGTTGTCGAGGAATACGGACAACTCTCTTTGGCTGATTGTGCTCGCCTGCAGGTCCGCAGCCTGTTTTGCAATATTGAATTTTGCCAGAAGCTCCTTGGAAGCCGCTACCCAGCCCAATCTCAATCCGGGTGTAAAGGTCTTCGAGAATGTGCCGAGGAATACGACGCGACCGTCCTTATCCAACGATTTGATCGGAGGAATCACCTCACCCTCAAAACGGAGTGCTCCGTACGGGTTGTCTTCCACAATCGCGATATTATGCTTGACCGCGATTTCGTACAATCCTTTTCTTCGCTCAAGGGACCAGGTCTTTCCGCTCGGATTCTGAAAATCCGGAATGACATATACAAACTTCGGAGTATGTCCTTCCGCTTTCGCTTCTTCAATTTTTCTTTCAAGATCCTCCAGGTTCATTCCGTTTTCATCCGTTTCGACCGCCTTAAAATTGCACAGGTATGAGCGGAATGCATTCAAAGCGCCGAGATAAGATGGACTCTCGCAGAACACCACATCTCCCTCATCAAGGAAAACCTTACCGCTGAAATCAAGTCCCTGCTGTGAACCGCTTAGGATCAGGATATTATCCGCATCCACATCGATTCCTCTCTCCTTCATATGTGCCACAATGTGATTTCTGAGAGGCAGATATCCCTCTGTCGGACCATATTGGAGCGCCTCTCTTCCCATTGTCTTGAGAACCTTGCTGCTGACTTCGATCATCTCCTCGACAGGGAAAAGCTCCGGTGCAGGCAGTCCGCCCGCGAAAGAAATAATCTCGGGTTTTGTGGTAAGTTTGAGTATTTCTCTGATTTCTGATGCCTTTGCAATCTGCATACGCTTTGCAAACAATTCTTCCATTTTTTCCTCCATTTGTTTCTACTACAAACATTTTGTTTCTTTTCGTTCTATTGAACATTATAGCGTTCTATGCTACATTATACGTTATGAAAACAACAAATACTATCAAAACTAGGGAATCCGGTGCAAGACAGATTGCAACAACTGCACTTATGGCTGCCGTTGTCTGTGCAATCGCACTCATTCCCGCAATCCCCACACAACCTGTACCGTTTACCATGCAGGTACTCGGGGTTCTCCTTGCACCGCTCCTTCTGGGACTCAGAGGTGGGGCAAGTGTCGGAATTTACATCTTGCTCGGCGCATGCGGTCTGCCGATTTTTGCAAACGGAGCAAGCGGCATCGGCGCCATCGTCGGACCGACAGGAGGGTTCATCATCGGATTCTTCCCGGCCGCCCTCGCAATCGGATTTGTAAGAAATAAGACAAATCATTTCTTCATCCTTCTTGCAACCGCAATTTTGTCCCTCGCGATCATCTACGGTGTCGGCGTGGTGCAGCTTTCGGTAGTGGCGAAGTTGAGCCTTGCGACAGCTGTCGCAAAGGGTGCCGCTCCGTTCATCATGATTGATGTGGTCAAGGCGGTTGTAGCAACGCTGCTCGCGGAGACCATCAGCAAAAGAGTGAAACTCTAGTTCCTCTTTTCAATTTAAAGCCTGCATTGCGCAGGCTTTTTTTGTTTTCATATTTACACAAGAGTCCCGATCAGCGTCTCACGGACTCGAGCCACTCGTCCACATCCATCATTTTGTCGAGGAACTTTCTCAACTCTTTGAATCCCGGGCTGTTTTTCATTTCATCGACAATATCCGCACGCAACGATTCGAGCAAATTGTTGATTTCGTTCGGAATATACTGCGTCGAGGAATCGAGAGAGAGTACGGTGCCCTCTTCGCTGACTGTTCCGTCATTGCTCAACGCGGCGATATATGAGTTGAACCTCACACTGAAAGTCGGAACGGTGAAGAAGTAGCTTCGAATTTCATTGAAAGAAAGCCGCAAGTCGGAGCGAATGATGCCCTCCGCATTTACATAGAGATTTCCCTCGAGGACAATTCCGGTCTCTTCAAGCATATCGACGATATCTCGATCATAAGTCCTGATTGCCTGTTTGAGGAACGAGAGATACATTCCCGAGTCGATCACCCCTCTGATGGAAGCCATATCCACGGATTCTCCCTGTTCTTCAGCCGCATTTGCCACACTCTCCACAACCTCTTTGATATAGGCTTTCAAATTCTCGTTCGTGTCCATAATATTGACAAATTTCTTCAACGTCTCGTATAAATCCAACACGGAGATTTTGATTTTCAGGACATCCGTTTTTTGGCCGGTCACACTTTCAACCGCATCGGTTTCCACCAGCTCGGACTTGGACAACATCTCTCTGAGGATATTTTGAACTTCCTTGTCTTTTTTCAGATTATTTTGAAGCCTTTCCTGTTCTTTTGACGGTTTTACATATTTCAAATCGGAGCTGATATAGATTTTCTTTCCCGCTATCTCGATCACGATGCCCTTTTCACCGATGTGCATGGTGGTGCCGATGATGTCTTTGTTGTCATAAAGAAAATCATACCTCGCCTTCACTATCGGCTTCGCATCTGTCGCATTCATATCCGCGTCCGAATGCGTAAACTTAAAAGTAAACGACTCGACAAAATCAAAAAAATCGTTGGAAGTGACACCGGACGGCAGCGACATCATCTCACGCTCCCAATAGTCTCTTGCCTCCTCCCCGAACTCCAAGGACATTTCATAAGCACGACTCTTTTTATAATCCGTGCGGTTCATCGCATCGAGCACATACGCATCCGGGTTTTTTCTCAGTTGCGCCTGCCTCGCCATGGCGAACCCGAAAGGCGCCAATGCCGCAGCGATTACGACAACCAGGAGCAATGTAATCCACAGAGCTTTTTTGCTCTTTTTGGGTGCATTGCCCGATCCCGAATAGTCGTTCACGTTGACTTCCGCCATCTTGTCGGAAACGACTGTCGCCATTTCGCCCGAAACGACGACGTCTTCATTCATCTGTTTATTTTCCTCCATTTTGTACCTCCTTCGAACTTTACATTTTATTTGAAATGTGTATTATGAACAACATTCATAATCAAGATAAACCGGGCAATGATCCGACCCCATGACCTCCGGCATAATGCCCGCGTCCTTTATTTTTTCCTTCACGGAATCGGAGACGACAAAGTAATCGATTCTCCATCCGATGTTCTTCTCTCTCGACTTTGAGAAATACGACCACCAGGTATACGCCCCTTCCTTGTCGGGATACAGATGACGATAGGTATCGGTAAATCCGCTCTCCAGACGCACGGAAAACTTTCCGCGCTCCTCATCGGTAAATCCCGCATTCTTTCTGTTCGTCTTAGGGTTTTTCAAATCGATTTCCTTGTGCGCCACATTGAGATCTCCACAAAAAATAACCGGCTTCTTCTCATCCAACTTCAAAAGATATGCGCGAAACGCATCTTCCCACTCCATACGATACTGAAGTCTGGACAAGTCTCTGCCGGCATTCGGAGTGTAGACGGTCACCAGATAAAAGTCCGCATACTCGAGCGTAATCACCCGCCCCTCGCCGTCGTGCTCCGGGATTCCGATACCCTTTGTCACGACGAGCGGCTCATGTTTCGTAAAGATTGCAGTACCGGAGTACCCCTTCCTCTCCGCATAATTCCAATATTGATGATACCCCGGAAGATCCAAATCCACTTGTCCCTCCGAGCACTTGATTTCCTGCAGACAAAGAAAATCGGGCTTTTCTCTCTCAAAAAAATCGAGAAAACCCTTTCCGATTGCCGCTCTGATTCCATTTACATTCCAATTGATCAATCGCATCTTCGCTACGCCCGTCTCCGTTACGCCTTATTCTTCCTGTTCATCCGCCGTATAGTCGGATGTTGAAACACACAAAAATCTGGGGAGCCCTCCAAGAGAAGATCACCACACCTCACACTAGGTGGGTGGACTCTCTGTGAATTCTGCAATCCGCACAAAAAGGTGCGGCACGCCATAGCCCACAGAATATGTTCTCCCGTTCTAAAATTTGGTGGTAATTTTAATGAAGGAACCACCCCCAGACACCTGCATTATAACACAGAGGCTCCATCAAATCAATCAAATCCCCTGTCCGACAATTGTGAGCAAACATTGGAAAATCAAATATCAAAGCTCTCAATCATTCGAATCGCCGCCTCCATATCGTCGGGCATGTCCGAGCGCACGACGAGCCTATCGCCCGTAAACGGGTGATCCAGACTCATCTCCTCACAATGCAGCGCCTGCCTCGAAATATACGGCGAAGCGGTTCCGTAAAGACTGTCCCCGAGAACCGGATGCCCGATCGCCTTAAAATGCACCCTGATCTGATGCGTCCGTCCCGTGAGCAGTTCAATCCGAACCAGAGAATACTTCCCGATGATGCGAAGACGCTCATACTTTGTCACCGCCCTCTTTCCGCGGGGGGTCACGACCCGCACGACATCGTCTTCCTTTTCCCTGCCGATGGGCAGGTCGATTGTTCCCGCCTCATCGACAATCCCTTCGACGATGGCGAGATACCTTTTTCCCACCTGATTCTTCTGCATCTGCTCGGTAATTCTCTGCTGCACCAACGCGGTTTTGGCAATCAGGACAATTCCGGATGTATCGCGATCCAGCCGATTGACAAACCGAATTTTGTAATTCCCTCCCGTGGCAATCATATGATGCGCCACTGCGTTGCCGAGCGTGTTGGACTGATGACTCCTGGTCGGATGCACGACCAAAAACGGCGGTTTATTCGCCGCAATCATGTATTCGTCTTCGTATGCCAGCGCGAAACGAATCGGTTCCGGTGCAAAAATATTCTCCTCGTCTTCCATGAGGAGCTCCACCACATCTCCCTTTCGCACGGGAGCATTGAGCGAAATCTTGTGGCCGTTCACACGGACCAATCTGCTGTGCTTGGTTCGTCTGAGCTGACGAACCGAAAGATGAAAACAACGAACGAGGATATCGATCAATTTCAGACCGTCATCCTCGTTTGTCACAATGTACCGTTCTATCATAGGACTCCTGAAAATCTGTTATACCGGGACATTTTACCACAAAGGTTGAAACTTGAAACGCATCAACAAAAGAGATTCGTCGTCCGCCCGTTCTCTCAGCACGATATACTTCCCGTCCTCCTCCTTCAACCGCTCGTCAAAGGAGTCTCCGTCGGTGATCATACTGAGATCCACCTCGGCAATCCGCCATCCGTACCGCATCAGCGCCGTACTCTGTCGATCGTCCAACGCATCCACGGGAATGGCTCCGTAGATATTGGTCTTAACTACGGTCCTCTCATTCCAAAACGCCTCGTAAGCTTCCGCCAGACCCGCTCTCTTCAAATCTTCCTGACGTTCGCTCGCATAGAAATCCAATTCTCTCTCGAGCTTTTTTCTCCGAAGTAGGCAGGCTTGTACAAAAATATCACCTTGTTGTCGATTGCCCCGTCCAAGACTCTTTCCATAAAACACCTTCTCTACATCTTTGAAAGCATTCGTTTTCAATAACCTTACAAAGATAATAACTTTTTGTTAATGCCATTATAGCATAGGACGGCGCATATGGGACGTCGAAATACGAAATGCCGATATATCGAATGGCTTTTCTTTCCATTCATAACATTTCCAAGAACAGAGCCTATATATTAGCATTGAAACAAGTTTTTAGTAACAATATGTAGTTGACATTTTCAAGATTGACACTATATGTTGTGTTTGCTATAATTTCAATACTATGTAGTGAGAGGTGTTGAAATTGCTTAAAGTCTTAAAGAGAAACGGGGAACTGGTTGATTTCGATGAAGCAAAAATCGCAACTGCGATTGAAAAAGCGATGCATAGCCCTACCGGTGTCTATGTGGAAGGACAAGCCCAAAAAATCGCTCACGAAATCATGGAATTTGCACAGGCTGTAGGGAAGACCATGAGCATCTACGAGATTGAGGATCATGTGTATTACAACCTGATCAAGCATGGCAATGCCGCAACGGCTCGCTCTTATGAAAACTACAAAGCCGTGCAAACGTTTAAAAGACAGAAAAACACGACAGACGACAGTATTTTGGGGCTACTCGACAAGACCAACGCCGACGTTATGGAAGAAAACTCAAACAAGAACGCCATCCTGTCATCGACACAGCGCGACCTGATCGCCGGTGAGGTTTCCAAGGATATCGCGCGCAGAATGATTCTGCCGGTGGATATCGTTTCCGCACACGACGAGGGGGCCATTCATATTCATGACATGGACTACCTGATTCAGCCGATGTTCAACTGCTGCCTCGTCAATATCGGGGATATGTTGGACAACGGAACCGTTATCAACGGTAAAATGGTCGAATCGCCAAAATCGTTTCAGGTTGCCTGCACCATTATGACGCAAATTATCGCACAGGTCGCATCCGGTCAATACGGGGGCCAGAGCATCAATGTCAAACATCTCGGTAAATACTTAAGACGAAGCAGGGACAAACACTACAAGCTGGCATTGGAGCAACTCGGAGATGCGGAGCAGGCGGAGAAAATGGCGGAGGTGCTCACACAAAAAGAGCTGGAAGCCGGTATTCAAACAATCCAATATCAAATCAACACCCTGATGACGACCAACGGGCAGAGTCCGTTTGTCACGCTGTTTATGCACATTGAAGACGGGTTCGAATACGAGGACGAAGTCCGCCGCATTGTGGAGGAAATCCTCAATCAGCGATATGTCGGGATCAAGAATGAACTCGGCGTCTATACCACACCTGCATTCCCGAAGCTGATTTATGTACTCGACGAAAACAATGTCTATCCGGAGTCCAAGTACTATGCGATTACGCAATTGGCGGCAAAATGCACGGCGAAGCGCATGTATCCGGACTACATCTCCGCAAAGAAGCTGAAAGAAAACTATGCAGGAAATGTGTTCAGCCCTATGGGTTGCCGCAGTTTCCTCTCCCCTTGGAAAAACGAAAAAGGAGAGTATCAATTTGAAGGAAGATTCAACCAAGGTGTTGTGTCGATCAACCTCCCTCAGATTGCCATTCTCAATCAGGGAAATGAAGAGGCGTTCTTCGCGATGCTGGACAAGCGTCTGGAAATCGTCAAAAACACGCTGATGATTCGTCACCATCTGCTGGAGAGCGTAACCAGCGACTCCTCGCCGATTCACTGGATTTACGGCGCCATCGGCAGGCTCGGCAAGGGCGAGAGCATCAGGAAATACCTGAAAGACGGGTACTCCACGCTTTCTCTCGGATACATCGGCGTTTACGAGACCACCGTCCTCATCAAGGGAGTCAGTCACACCGATCCGAAGGGACAGGAATTCGCACTCAAACTCATGCAGAGGCTGAGGGACACCACGGACCGATGGAAGGCGGAAACCGGACTCGGATTTGCGCTTTACGGCACTCCGGCGGAGAGTCTCACTCACAGATTCTGCGACATCGATAAAAAGCGATTCGGCATCATCAAGGATGTGACGGACAAGGGCTACTACACCAACAGCTACCATGTGGATGTGCGGGAAGAAATCTCCGTCTTCGAAAAATTCAAATTTGAAGCACAGTTTCAAAAACTGTCGACCGGCGGAATGATTTCCTACGCCGAGATTCCGAATATGAACAACAATATTGCCGCAGTGGAAAGCCTGATTCGATACATCTACGACAACATCCAATATGCGGAGTTCAACACCAAGTCCGACTTTTGCCATGTTTGCAACTACGACGGGGAAATCTCCATCAACGACAATGACGAATGGGAGTGTCCGGTGTGCAGGAACAGAGACAAATCCAAGATGAATGTCACCCGCAGAACCTGCGGATACCTCGGTGAAAACTTCTGGAACGAAGGAAGAACCAAGGAGATTAAGTCCCGCGTGCTGCACATCTAATTTGAATCAGAAATCCGGCATACCGATCTGTATGCCGGTTGGGAGTTACATATGAGGTACGGTCAAATAAGAAATTATGATATTGCAAACGGTCCGGGGATTCGAATCAGCATCTTCGTCACCGGCTGTACACACCGTTGCAAGGGTTGTTTCAATGAACTCTACATGGATTTCAACTACGGAAACCTCTGGACGGACGTGCAGACCGATTTGATCGTCAAATGTCTGGACGACATCAGCATCTCGGGGCTGACCGTGCTGGGCGGAGAACCGATGCAGAACACCGACGGTCTGATTCCCGTGCTCACCAAAATCCGTGAAAGCATCGGCCGAACGGAGAAAAAAACAATCTGGATTTATTCGGGATACACATTCGAAGAAATCATGAGGGATGAACAGAAAGTCAGACTGCTCTCCCTGTGCGATGTCCTTGTGGACGGCAGGTTTGTAGAGGAGCTGAAAAATCCGCGACTCAAATTCAGAGGTTCGGAGAACCAGCGTGTCATCGATATTCCGGAGTCTTTGAGAACCGGGAGCGCCGTCCTTTTACCCGGGTATGAACTCGAAGCCGGACACAAAATAAAATTTATCCTTCAAAAGACGCAGGCACAGGCGGAATCAGCCGGGACGATATCTACAAAGACACCGCAGACGAAGACCGTCTCGACTAAAATCGGAAGCTATCGTTAAATTAGACAAAAAAAAAGGAGCGCATCCTCATGCAGCTCCTTTTTTTATTTGTCGATTTTTATTCGTTACAATGGCAAACTATATCTTGCCTACGAGATCCAATCCCGGAGTCAATGTGTCCTTACCCGGTTTCCATTTAGCCGGACAAACTTTATCGCCGTGCTGTGCGACGAATTTTGCCGCTGCGAGCTTTCTGACCAACTCATCGCTGTCTCGTCCGATTCCGTTGTCATGCACTTCGTATGCGACAATTTTTCCGTCCGGATTGAAGATGAATGTTCCTCTGAGCGAAATACCCTCTTCTTCGATGTAGATGCCGAGTTCTTTCGACAGTGTGCCGCAAGGATCGCCGATCATCGGATACTTGATTTTCTTAATGGTCTCTGAAGCATCATGCCATGCCTTGTGAACAAACGCCGTGTCACAGGAAACGCCGTAGACTTCGACACCCATTTCTTTGATTTGCTCATACTGATCCGCAACATCGCCCAATTCTGTAGGGCATACGAATGTAAAGTCTGCCGGATAGAAGAAGAGCACGCCCCATTTTCCCAGCAAATCCTGATTTGAAAT
>JAUMXJ010000011.1:10272-14909 GCA_030529205.1 Bacillota bacterium
ATCTGTCCGTCCACATAGACACTTGCCTTAAATTCAGGCAGGTAACTTCCAATTAATGTCTTCATATCGTCCTCCATTTATTACATAAACAATAACTTTATTATAAACATTTTATTAGCAAAATAAATCACCTATTTGTAAATTTCATTCTTACATTACCGTGAATCGGGAGTTAAAATATCCCGTTTTTTCCCGCCGCTTTTCCCATGTCAAACATACAGCGAAATTATGTTATAATACCTTCATATTATCCACAAAAACAGTTCAAAAAGGACGGTACTATGAAACGACTGATTTCAATTCTGCTCGTCATCGGCGTGTCTTTGTTTTCGATGTCTTCCGCTTTTGCGGCAGAAATCCATCAACTCAAAAAAGACAAAATCGACAACATCAATGTCAACTATGTCGAAATCGATGTCCAACACAGAGACATCAAGACTTCCGTCTTGAATGCCAAAAGCATTATCACAACGACGGAACCATTTTCGGACATGGTCAACAAAAAAGGTCTGATTGCAGCGATTAACGGCACCTACTTCGATGCCTATCAGTACACACAGAATGCGGCGGCATACCAGACCATCATCAAAAACGGGAAAATGCTCCGCAACTCGAACGGACATCCGGTGTTCGGATTCAAAAGCGACGGAACGGCTGTTATGGACATCCTGAAATACCACATCAAAAGCTATAACAAGAGCAACAAGAACCAGATGTGGTGCGAGGTTTGGAGGTTCAACTATCCGAGCACGGAATCGGATGCGATTACGCTCTATACTCCGGAATACGGTACACAAGTTGTAATGCCGGAAGGCGCCAAGGCGGTCATCGTCGAGAATGATACCGTTACGAAAATCCTCACCGAAAATTTCCATGTTCCGAGCAACGGATATGCCATCGTCGTACACACGGGCTTAACCTATCTTGTAGACAGACGCATTAAAATCGGAGATACGCTTGAGAACAAAGTCGAATTTGTCACCAAGCATACGGATTCGAAGGAATGGGAGGATGTCGTGACCGCGGTGGGAGCCGGCCCGAGTCTGATCATCAACGGCGTCATCACGGCGAATCCGGCAGAGGAAGGATTCACAGAAGATAAAATTGTAAAACATGCGGCACCGCGCTCCTTCATCGGAGTGACTGCGGACGGCACCGTAAAATTCGGAAATCTGAGCAATGCGACCATTGCGGAAGCAGCCGATGTCTGTAAACAACTCGGCCTCCACAATGCAATGTGCCTTGACGGCGGCGGTTCCGTGGCGCTTTACTACGACGGTTCAATCGTTACGGCACCGGGCAGAGAGCTGAACAACGCTCTTGCGTTCTTTATAGACAGAGGACCTACAGGCGGTGAAATGCTCTACAAACACGGATTCATCGGCGGTTCGAGCAAGACGTCCATGGTTCTGAACGAAGAAGCTCCGCTGACTCGAGAGCAGCTCGCTTCCCTGATTCTGGAATTCAACGGACTCAGAGCCGATGCGGAAAAAGAAGCGCTGAATCCGAATTACAAGGACAATGACAAAATTTCGGGATGGGCAAAAAAGTATGTGGCGTACTGTGAAAAAACAGGACTCATGCTGGGAACCGGCGACAACAAATTCTCACCGCTCGTCGTAACCAAGGGAAAAAGTCTCGGGGCCGTTATGCTGAGAGCGCTCGGCTACACAGGAGAGAAGGCGGTCGCATGGGCGGACATCGACAAAAAACTTGCAGAACTCGGCATCCCGATTGTCGACAAAGAGCTGACCAGAGGAGAAGGATTCGACTATATCTGGAAGGTCATCACCAAACCGATTTGTGCCGACGGCAGTATCCTCGGAGTGAAACTCGGAAAACTGAAACCGGAAGATATTAAGTAAGCAGTCGGCAGACAGGCACCACAGTCGGACAATTGCGAGAAAATCAGAAAAGTGCTGTACATGATTTCAATCATGACAGCACTTTTTTCAATATGTTTGTTTTCAATATGTCAATGATACCCGATTAGAAGAGTCTGTGGATAAACAGACCGGATCTCAATTTCGGCTCGAACCAGGTTGACTTCGGAGGCATGACATTTCCGCTGTCCGCAATGGCGATGAGGTCGCTCATTTCGGTAGGATACATCGAGAATGCCACCTTCCAACCCTCCGCAACTCTTTTTTCGAGTTCCCCGAGTCCGCGAATACCGCCGATAAAATCGATGCGGTTGTCCGTCCTCGGATCTTCAATGCCCAGAATCGGCGAGAGCACATTTTTCTGCAAAATGGAAACATCGAGTCGGTCAATCGGATCGTTCGGATCGAACACCCCTTCTTTGACCGTGAGTTCATACCATTTTCCGGTTTTTTGAGAAGCCATGCAACAGCACGAACAGCCGCCCTCATCGGAGCCCAGGTACATGCCGAATGTTCCGCGCTTCATCGGACGATACGGTGCATCCCCCTCCGCTTCTTTCACCACAAAATGCTTCTCGATTTCCGCTATGAACTCCGCCTCGGTCTTTCCTGCAAGATCCTTTACAATGCGGTTATAATCCATAATAAACAGGTCTTCATCCGGGAAAATCACCGCCATGAGATAGTTGAACTCCTCGTCGCCGGTATAGTTCGGATGCTCTTCCCTCTTCTTCAGACCCACTTTCGCCGCCGATGCGGTCCTGTGGTGTCCGTCCGCGATATACAGGTAGTCGACGCTCTTGAACAACTCTTCGATTCGCTTCACTTTTTCCGCATCGTCGAGTTTCCAGAGAACATGCGTGATACCGTCCTCCGATCTGAAATCAAATTCCGGCTTGTGGAACTTGATCCACTCGTCGACAATCTTGTCGATCTCGGCATTCTTGCGATATGAGAAGAACACAGGTTCAGTGTTTGCTTCCGTATAATAAAAATTGTTGATGCGATCCACTTCTTTCACAGGTCTTGTGAATTCGTGACGTTTGATTATCCCGTTTTCGTACTCATCAATGGAGCAGGTCGCGACGATTCCCGTCTGCACTCTGCCATCCATCATCTGACGGTAGATGTAGTAGACAGGTTTGTCCTCCGCAATCAACACGCCGTCGGCAAGAAACTGATCGAAGTTCTTTCGCGCAGTCCGATACACGATTTCATCGTAGTCGCCCACGCTGTCCGCAAGGTCGATTTCCGAGCGAACCACGCGCAGGTATGAATTCGGATTCCCCGCCGCCATCTCCTTCGCTTCCGCTCTGTTCATGACATCGTACGGAAGACAGGAAAACTCTGCTGCAAGATCCGCACGCGGAACAATTCCCTTAAATGGTCTAACGACTGACATACGCCCTCCTATCCTTTGAAGTGACCGAGGACGACTTCAAGCGTCTCTTTGCCGATACGGGATTGCGCTTCCTTCGTCTGCGCTCCGATATGCGGAGTCACGGACACCTTCGGATGGTTCACCAGATCCATATTCTTAGTCGGTTCTTCCGCAAAGACATCGATTCCGGCTCCCATGAGTTTGCCGCTGTTGAGCGCATCGAGCAGGCATTTTTCGCAAACGACGCCGCCGCGCGCCGCATTGATGAGGACAACTCCGTCCTTCATCATATCGAACTGCTCCGACTTGATGACGGCTCCCGCATTCTTATCCAGCGGTGTATGAATGGAAATGAAATCCGACTTTTTCAGCACATCCTCAAACGACGCAAATGTAAACTCGCCGTACTCCGCACACGCGCCGCTTCTCTTATTGTAGATGACATCCATGCCGAGCGCTTTCGCACGCTTTGCAACTTCGTAACCGATTCGGCCCATTCCGATGATACCGAGCGTCTTGCCGTAGAGTTCGATGCCGTTGTACTGCTTCTTATTCCATTCCCCTGCACGCATGCTGACATTCGAAATGCCGATAAAACGAGCAATTGCGAACATGTGAGCCAGGACAAGCTCAGCCACCGCGGCGGAACCCGATTTCGGTGTATTGCGTACCGCAAATCCCTTCTCTTCCGCGTATTCGTGGTCGATATTGTCGATGCCCACACCGGCGCGCACCATGAGTTTCAAATTTCCCCCGACAACTTTGTCGATGAGATCTTTTCTGATTTTTGTAGCGGAGCGAATGATGATTACATCCACTTCCTTCATTTTTGCGACAAGTTCATCCCCTTCGTAGTGATTGGTGTCTACGCTGTGACCGAGCTTTTCGAGCTTAGACACCGCACTCTTGTCCATTCCGTCATTCGCCAATATTTTAAGCATTTTGTCCATCCTTATTCCGTACTAATCTTCTAACCTGATCTTATGCACTTCTCTTCCGTACTGATCGACTCACCTTGCAACTACTTCAATTCGAGAACTTCTTCGATAATGGAAAGCAGTTTTTTGAGTTCTTCCGGCTGTGTATCCGCCATATGCGCGATACGGAATGTCTTGTTCTTGAGCGAACCGTAGCCGTTTGAAATCATATAGCCTCTTTCTCCGAGCGCCTTGTTGAGCGCGGAAACATCGATATCTCTTGTGTTTTTAATCGTTGTGAGCGTATTTGACGCAAACTTGTCGTCCGCGAGCATCTCGAAGTGCTTTTTCGCCCATTCTCTTGTAAACTTAGCCATTTCAAGGTGTCTCGCGAATCTGTTCTCAAGACCCTCCTCAAGAATGCGATCGAGCTGGTAGTCGAGTGCGAACATATGA
>JAUMXJ010000012.1:0-4888 GCA_030529205.1 Bacillota bacterium
GGCAACGGCGGTTTTCCTTTTTTAGTATCAGATATCGGCTCTATGACTTTCGAGCTGATACAAATCGTAGTACAGACCCTTTCTTGCAATCAACTCATCGTGATTGCCGATTTCACGAATCTCTCCTTTGTGGAGAACAATGATCTGATCGGCATCTTTGATTGTGGAAAGTCTATGCGCCACAATGAATGTCGTCCTTCCCTTTTCCACTTTTTTAATCGCATTCTGAATTTTCTGCTCGGATTCCGTATCGATGCTGGCGGTCGCTTCATCCAGGACGAGGACATCCGGATTGCGCAGGACCGCGCGCGCAAAACTGAGGAGTTGCCTTTGTCCTTGCGACAGTGTGCTTCCGCCTTCGGTCACAACATGAGAAAGCCCGTCTTCATACGCCTTGACGAATGTATCCGCTCCGACAAATTCGAGCGCCTTCATAACCTCTTCATCGGTATACCTCTCGTCGAGCAGCCGCACATTGTTGCGAATGTCACCGCTGAAGAGGAAGACATCCTGAATGACGGGTACGATATGTTTGCGGAGCTCGTATTTGTCGTAATCTTGGATTCTCACACCGTCGATCAAAATCTCTCCGCCGTCGATGTCGTACATTCTCATCAAAAGGTTGATAATCGTACTCTTTCCGCTTCCGGTATGCCCCACAAATGCGACGGTTTGTCCGGGCTTCACATCAAAGCTGATCCCCCTCAAAACCTCTTCTCCTTTTACATAAGAGAAACGCACGTCTCGAAACGAAATGTTTCCGTCGATTTTTTTCAATTCCGCTTTCGGATTGTTTTCGATTCTCTCCGGTTCTTCAAAGAGTAAGAAAACCCGCTCGATGGAAGTGAGTGCGGACTGCAAAATATTGAATTTTTCGGCAAATTCGAGTATCGGACGGAACAGTTGTTGGATATAGATTGTAAACGCTACGACTACACCTACTTTGATCGTCCCCCCCAAGACCCAGTTGCCGCCGAAGTAAATAGCCACGGCGAGCGAAAAGAAGTACAAAAAGTTGATAAACGGTCGAAATACCGAATACACCATGATTTCCTTCTTCGATGCCTGTTCGTACTCGCGGCCGGTCTTTGTAAACCGGGCATTGAACTTCTCCTCCTGATTGAAGAGTTGGATGGTCTTCATTCCGGTGATGTTTTCATTCAGCGAGGCGTTGATTGCGGCAATCTTGATGCGAACCTGGCGGTATGCCGAGCGAACCATACGTCGGAACAACATGGCGCTGATGACCACAAGGGGCAGGCAGGAGAGAGACAGAAGCGCAAGCTGCCAGTGCATGGCAAACATCATGACAATGCTGCCGCCGACAATTGCCAAATCGGCAAGTGTGGTCACCAGGACGCTGGAATACAGCTGCGAAATATTATTGAGGTCATTGGTAATTCTGGTGACAAGCCTTCCTACCGGATTCACCTCATAAAATCTGAGGTCGAGCGCAATCATTTTGCGAAACAGATCGGAGCGGATATCGTACACAATGCTCTGTCCGATGTAGTTCAGCATATAGGTCTGAATATAGGACGCCACCAAAGTCAGCACCACCAAGCCGAGGAGCAGGTATACCAGCTGAAACACATCCGGAAGCACCTCCGCCGTGGCGATCTGCACCAGACCGTTCTCCGCAGTACCGGCGACCAACTTGTCATCGACAATCATCTGAATAATCTTTGGGCGGAGCAAGTGGCTGACCGTCGACATAAACAGCAGAAACACCGCCAAAATCAAATGCGGAATCCATTTTTTCGTGTAGCTCATCAATTTTTTAAGAAGCTTAAGATCCCAGCTTTTTTCTAATTCATGCTCTTGATTGTATTCCACTTAAGCCCTCCTGATTTTTTCTTCGAGTTTCTGTTTGGTGTAGACATCGGCATACAGACCGCCATGCAACAACAGGAAATTATGCGTTCCCTTTTCGGCAATCTTTCCGTTTTCGAGTACAATAATCTGATCCGCGCTGATAATGGAAGAGATTCTGTGACTGATGATAATATTGGTGCTGCCTTCGGCGTTCTTCCCTCTTCTTTTCTCCAAACTCTCGATAATCGCGCTCTCCGTTATGGTGTCCACCGCGGAAAGCGAGTCATCGAGCACATTGATTTTCGAATTCTTATAGAACATTCTCGCAATAGACGTTCTCTGCTTCTGCCCTCCCGAAAGGTTGACTCCTTTTTCACCGAGCACGGTATCGAATCCGAGGGGGAATTCCATAATGTCCTTCTCGACATGTGCCTGTCTCGCCGTATCTCTCACAAGATTCTCATCCACATCATCGGAGCTCAGCGCAATATTGTTTGCGATGGTATCGCTGAACAAAAAGTTGTCCTGCGGCACGACGCCGAAGAGATCTCTGAGGTTTTTGAGCGAGATGTCGTTGATATCGACCCCTCCGATAAAGACCATTCCGCGATCGACATTGTAGAGTTTGAGCAAAATCGAAATCAACGTGGTCTTCCCGCTTCCGGTGTGACCGAGGACCCCGAGCGTCGATCCGCTCGGGACAGACAGATTGATGTCTTTGAGCACGGGCTCCGATTCTCCGGGATACGTGAAGTTCAGATTCCTGATTTCGATGCTGCGATCCTTCGGCATCATCCCCGTATCGTAGTCCGCCAGATCGCTTTTTTCATCCAGCACCGCATTGATTCGGTCCAAACTCGCCGCGCCTCCCTGTACCAATGCCACAAAAAAACCGAACGCCATCATCGGCCAGGTCAAAAGTTCAAGGTACTTGAGAAAGGAGACGAATTTTCCGAGCGTAATCGAGCCGTCGACCACATAGATGCTGCCGACAATCAATGCGATAACGAGACTGAGCGTGCTGACAAATGTCACGACGGGATCCAGCATTGCCCTGATTCTGACCAACTTCATCGCCCGATTCATATTGTCCCGGCTCTTTTCGTTAAAATCGTTGAGCTCATTGTCTTCCTGAACAAAACTCTTAATGACTTTAATCCCGGAAAATGATTCCTGAGCTTTTCCGGAAAGGCGTGCAAAACCCTCCTGGGAGGCCTTGGAATAGGCAAACATTTTTCGCGTCGTCAGTGTAATAATGATCAAAATCACCGGCAACGGAAGGACCGCCAACAATGTCATCATGGGATCGATATCCGTAACCATGACGATTAAGGTCGTAATCGTCAAAAAGACGGCGTCCACAACTGCGATAATTCCCATGCTCGACGCCTGTCTCAGAGCCTGTACGTCATTGGTTGCGCGCGCCATCAGGTCTCCCGTCTGCACCTTGTTGAAATACGAACGCGGCATGGTGAGCCAATGGGAAAATAGCCGCAATCTCACATACGACTCAAAACGCACAGCCGTGATGAAAATGAAGAATCTCCACAAAAATCTCGATACGGCTATTCCCACGCCGAGCATCAGTATCGCCGCCGCATAGTGCCAGACCTGGTAGCTCCCCGTCCCGCCGCGTGTCAAATAGTCCGTCGCCGCTTCAAGCACCTTCGGTATCAACAGGTTCAGGACATCCACCAAGAGAAGTACGATGACTCCCAGTACATAGTTGTGTGCATTTCGTTTCAGAAACCCAGAAACATGTCTAAACAAATTCCCCTCCGCTCAATTTTAGGCGATATTTTACCCGATTTTTTCAAACTGCCTTCCTAGTATATACTCTTTTCATACTTTTTTAACAATGTAGTGATTAAAAACAAGAGAATAAAAAACGAACAAACCATGAACAAGCTTAATAAATGAGAACGATTATTACATTTTGGTGGAGGAAGCGTAAAAATATCATTTTTCTTCTGGTAATTTCGACAAATTCCGCTATAATGATAGCTATAATCGGAGGAGGAAATATGTATATACAAGCAAACAAAGAAACTTGTGATGAAATCAGCAAAGTATTGCTTGATCAGGCTGATACACCTAAATGTGTCAGAGTATTCATCGCCGGCATGGCGTGATCGGGCCCTCAGTTTGGTCTAGGTTTAGACGATGAAAAAGACAGCGATTATGCTGAAGTCATTGAGGGTGTAAAATTTGTTATCGACAAGCAAACATTTGATGCAATGGGAGAAGTGAAAGTGGAATGGATGGGCGGCGGCTACGCGGTGAGACCTGTCAACCTCGCTCCTCCAAGCTGCGGATCATGCTCCAGCTGCGGATAGGATCACATACATATAAAAATCAAGTCTCAATCAAAGAATCTGAATTCTGCCGATTGAGACTTTTTTCTTCCCGTTATCTTTTTTTATCTTCGATTTTTTCCGTCTTCTCCGTGCTCGTCAAGGCCTCATAGACCGCCTCCATCATCACATAGGCATGTGCGGTCGCCCCTACGGTTTCAATCGGATGTACTCCGTCATCATACAGGATGCCCGGCATATTCTTACAATGCTCGTACCACTTCGCAACAAAGACATTTTTTCTTTCCTTCGCATACTTATGAATGCTTTCGTTGCGCTCAGCCTCCGTGACCGGCCAAGGCAAAATAACCGTATTGATGATGAGCGGTTTGTTCCCGATGTCCGCACGGACTTGGTCAAATGTTTCATAATCGATATGACCGTTTGCCCCAAGTGCCAAAATGACCACATCACCGATACGCCCTTCCGCTTTCAGCTGATTGTAAAACTCAAATGCATGATAACTCTGACGATTGCTTTTGGCAGATATCTGGATATTCGGAAAGAACTCGGCGAGTCTGGGCGAAGTCATCACGGAAATCGAGTCCCCGATCAGCGTAATCCTTCGGTCTCTAATCTTCAAATACTCCTCAAAGGGGATTTTGATATTCGGAAAATCTTTCTGACATTGCTCATACAATTCTCTGATATACGCAATTTCAGGATTTTCGGTCGTAGTCGCCGTGGTCTCGGTAGTCGCCGGATTCGTCGCGGTCGTG
>JAUMXJ010000012.1:4898-14766 GCA_030529205.1 Bacillota bacterium
CAGGAGCCGTTACCGCCTTTGTGTCGCCGGTGCCGCTTTCGACCTGAGTCTCCGCTTCCGTCGTGACAGGAAGAGAATCCGCCGTTGTTCCCTCCGTCGTCGATTCCGCCGAAGTCTGACCGCTGCTGTCCGGGGTTGTCGGCGTCGTCACCTCCGTCGCAACACCGGAGGACGTCTCGACCGAAGTCTCGGCGGATGCCTCGGTAGCGCCGACAGTCCGATCATCCCCCGACTCCTGTATTACGGATTCCGCGGAAGGCGATTGAGACGTCGTTCGCTTCTCCGTCTCCGTCTCTGTCTGTGTTTGCGTCTGTTTCTCCGTCGTCACCGGAACGACATTGCCCTTTGTCCCGATATTGACATCGACATCAGATATGCTCTTCTTCAATGACAACAGCAGCAAATGTTTTTGATTCGCCTCCGCACCGATCGGTTTGTACGGATAAAGGCAGAGAGCGATGATCATACAACCGACTGCGGAGTATACCGGAACATTGAAACGCTTATGATTTTTTGCGTGTATCCATCTGAACAGACGATAGAAAAACTCGGTGACGAGCAAAATCAAGAGAAGTTCAAACAGAATGTACCGAAACACCCCGATATTTCTGCTCCACATCAACTTTTCATAGAGTTTCATAACGGGAAAATGCCAGAGATACAGAGAGTAACTTCTTGCGGCGATGCATTTGAAAATATTGTTGCCGAACACTCTGTAAGCAAAAGTCTTTCTTACAGAAAGAAAGTAGATGAGGAGCAGTTGCAGCAAGGAATAAAAAAGGAATGTAAAACGGTATACGGAAGCTCCGTTCTTCACAGTAAAAAACAGCACTCCGGAGAGCACCATCAGCACACATGCCGTCAGGCTGTGGACGGGACCGTTTCCGACAATCCGGTTCTCCTTTTCCCCGAATGCAATGGCTCCGATCATACCGATCAGAAACGAGAATATCCTGGTATCCGTACCGTAGTAAATGCGTGTAACCTGATCGGGATCGATATAGAACACATGCATCAGAATGACGGAAATCACCGCCAGCACGGAAAGACCGACAATCCACGCATGTTTATGCCTGTCTTTATAAAAAAAACCTGCACTCAGGAGGAGCAGGAGATAAAACTGAAGCTCCATACTGTGCGCCCAAATGTGCGTAAACGGCTTCAAACTCGCCATCGCCTCGAAATACGATTCCCCGTCGGCAATCTGAACGAGATTGTTGACTCCGAAAATGGAGGAAACGGCTTGATTTTTGACATCGGGAAGATACTCACTTAGGAATACGGACATCACCGCCACCGTGATGAAGACCATGGCAATCAATTCAGGCATCAGTTTCCTGAGCTTTTTCCCGAAGGCGGAAAGCGGATCTCTGTTTCCGTTCTGCACGATGTCCCGCATTGTCAAAAAGCCGGCCAGCACGAAAAATGTAACCACCCCCAAGAAGCCTCCGCTCACTTTGGTAGGAAAAAGGTGAAACATCATAACGCCGAGCATGGCGAGGACGCGCATGGAATCCAAGGAATGAATGTACTTTAATTTATTGTTGTTTTTAACCGATTTTTTCTTTGATTTTTTCAAAATGACCTTTTATTTTATTCCGTTATCAATTTATTTTCCTCTGCGCCCTATCCGAGCAGAACACGCACCCGATCGCGAAGATCCTGCAATTTTTTGTCGGCATCCGCCTGTAAAGGGGCATTGACACAATAATACACCTTGAGCTTCGGCTCCGTTCCGGAAGGGCGAAATGCGACCCACCCCCCTTCCGCAAAATGAAACTTGACAAGATCCGTCTTCGGAAGCCCCGTATCGGCAAACAGATAATCACATTTTACGGCACCGTCGAAATCGGCATGTCGGACAATCTCCATTTTCTTCGCAATATCATCTACATGGTCAAATGTCAGACTGTCTGTAACATCGAGATATGTGCCGAACATTCTGTGGTATTTGCGAATGACATGTTCCAAATTCTTGTTTCGATAGATGGACATCTCCAACGCGAGCAAAGATGCCATGACACCGTCTTTATCACGCACCTCCGGAGAGAACAGATATCCGCAGCTCTCTTCAAAGCCCATAATGAAATGTTCCGGATCTTTCTCAATCTCCCGGCCGATGTACTTGAAACCGGTCAAAACCTGAATATACTTTACGCCGTAGCTCTCCGCAATTTTTTTCGGAAGATCGCAGGATACGACCGAACTCACGACATAATCCCCCTCTCTGATCTGACCTCTTTCCTTGCGGGCAGACAGAATATAATCCAGGAATAAAGCAGCCACCTGATTTCCGGTCAAAAGCTTTCCGTTTCTGAGCATGATCCCCATGCGATCGCAATCCGGATCGGTTGCAATAATCAGGTCCGCACCCGCGCGCCTCATATACTTCTTGCCCTCGGCGTATGCGTCGACGGACTCGGGATTCGGAGTCGATATGGTGGGAAAATTCCCGTCGGGCTCAAACTGAGAATCGACATAAACCGCTTTTTCGTATCCTACACTCTGGAACACCTTCTTCACAATCGATCCGCCTACACCGTGAAGCGGCGTATAGACCGCCTTCACCAAAGAATCGCGGAACAGTTCCGGACGCAGCGAGACACTCTTAATCAACGCCAAGTATTCATGATGTACGGAAACGGGAACATATTTCACAATATCGATATCCAGACAATGTGTAATCGGAATCGAATCGATTTTGTCGACAGTATGATACAGCCCGGATATTTTATCGCTCTCCTCCGGTACCAGCTGGCATCCGTCATGCCCATAAACTTTGTATCCGTTATACTCGGGCGGATTGTGCGAAGCCGTAATCATCACGCCGCCGATGGCTTTTAAATTTCGAACGGCAAAAGAAAGCTCCGGCGTCGGACAGACCGAATCGAACAAATAAACCAAAAATCCGTTGCCGGCAAAAACGGAAGCGGTATCCTCCGCAAACTCCTTCGAGTTGAGCCGGGAATCATATGCAATGACAACGGTAAGCCCCAAGGATAAATCATCTTTCCTTTGCTTCAGATAATCGGCAAATGCCTGTGTCGCTTTTTGTATGGTATAACGATTGATGCAATCTTTTCCTTCTCCGACCTTCCCGCGGATGCCGGCAGTTCCGAATGTCAATTCTTCGCAGATTCTATTTTCAGTTTCTTTTGGATGATTCATATTTCCTCTTTATATAAGTATAATAGCCTCATACACATGATGTGACAAGGTTTCCTCACTCCAAAATATAATACCAAAATACACGATAATAGTACAGACACCATTTTAATTTAATTCTAATAAATGTCCGAATTCTCTCGATACGATCCGAATCGATACTTCGCAAACTAAATCATGCCGTATGCCCGCTTCATCGCATCAAAAATTGCCTCACCCAATCCGATGCCCTCGTCTTTCGCAAGCATTTTGGCGTACTCATCATCCAACATCGATTCAAATTGCTTCCTGGATTCACTCTTTTCAATCAGCCCGCCTTCCACGACGGTCTTTCTCATCTGTTTCAACATCACTCCGATGAAGTACGATTCGAATTCCCTCGCCGCTTCCCGAAGTCCTTCCTCATCCTTCTTTTTGGCTGCGATTTCAAACTGATCTCTGAATCCTTCGACCTTATTCTCTTCTCGAAAAGAAGCGGTCTTTTGAAAAGCCGCTCCCACTCTGTCCGATCTTATTTCCATACTTCACCGCCCAATATGTCACCCGTTAAAACCGGGAGTATTTTCCGTTATCGCTTCAATGTATTGGCGATCTCCATCAATCTGTCCGCAGTCTGAATCGCTTTGGCATTGATTTCATATGCTCTCTCCGCGGTAATCAAGTTGATCATTTCATCGACGATCTGAACATTGGAGTTTTCAATATATCCCTGCCAAATCTGGGTCTCGTCTCCCTCCTGAAGTCCCTCAATTGCCGCCCCGGACGCGGGAGTCTCCTTGTAGAGATTGCGACCGACCGACTCAAGTCCCGCCGGGTTTACGAATTTATTCAAAGAAATCGTCGCCACAAGTTCTTCCGTCTCGGTTCCGACTCTCTTGACACGAACATTCCCGTCAAAATCGACCGTAAATTTTTCGACATTTTCTCCGAGATTGATTCGTCCGTCCAAACCTTGCAAATAATACCCTTCGCTTGTCACAATGGTCAGCCCGTCCGCATCGGTGGAAAGCTTAAACGCACCATCCTTCGTATATCGGATATTTCCTGCACTGTCGACAATTTTGTAAAAATGCTCCCCGTTCATCGCTAGATCCGTATCATTCTCCGTCTGTGTAATGGATCCCTGCACAAAAGAACGCATGGTAGCACCGGCGAGAACACCGTGACCGATTTCAATCGGAACGGGACGTCCCTCCTCATCTACTTTGTCGGCATGACTGATCCTCTCATACATGATGTCTTTAAACTCCATTCTCTGCGTCTTGAACCCGTACGTCCTGACATTGGCAAGGTTGTTCGCGGTAGTATCGATTTGAAGCTGAAGATTTTTCATTCCGGACGCAGCCGACCACATTGCTTTCATATGAACCTCTTTATATCATTTTTTTCTATCCGTATCTATCCGTTCCGTATCTCATGTCGCGCATCAATGTTTTCACTTCAACGTTTTTAGGAGGCGCTTCACGCATTCGGAATTGTCATGATGTCCTTATACTTTACCCAATTCTCCGGTTGCCTTTGCCATCATTTCCTCGATTGTGGTCACAACCTTTTGGGCACTCTCGTAATTTCGATTGAGTTCAATCATTTTAATCATCTCGCTCACCGCTTCTACATTCGAGCGCTCGATATGACCCTGAATCAACTCTCCGTCGAAATTTCCGACCTTCCCCACGGGCTTTTCGCGAAGCTTGAAATAATTGGTCCCGACTTTGAAAACATCGGACTTATCCTCAACCTTCACCATCTTAATCTTGTCGACAATTTCACCGTTCCTGATAACTTCGCCGTGCCGATTGATGGCAAAATCCCCCTGCTCCAGAATCACCGAGCCGTTGAGACCGATCAGACGGCTTCCGTCCAAGGTCATGAGCTCGCCGTTCCCGTTGATCATCATCGCCCCGAAACGAGTCAGGTACTCCTCTCCGTTCGGCGCTTTTACAGCGAAAAACCCGTCGCCTTTTATTGCAAAATCAGTCTTATTATCCGTTCTTACAATGGTTCCCTGCTCGAAAACCGTACGAACATCATAGCCGTTTACTCCGGCGGAAATGGTTCCGACATCTGTCAGACGGTAGTGATCGGCAACACGCTTTCCCTCTATTCTCCCGTCCGGGGTGATCTGCAAATCTCGAGAAGCCAGACGCAATCTTTCGTTGCCCGTAAGCATGTAATCGCCTCTCCTCTCGTCAATCTGTCCGCTCGGGGTTCTGTACATGGAGCGCACATACCCGTCTTCGTCCACTCTCACAACGGCACTCTTTGTATGATGAATGCCGTTCGGTGTTTCAAAACGAAAATACCCTCTCTTCAGAGACAGATGGTATGCATCCCCTTCCCGCTCGGATTCCGCCCCGATCGGACCGAGCTCAGCCGGCAGCATGCTTCCGCGAACCCTGCGATGCAAACGTGCATGAAATGATTCAAATTCCATATCATCGCGCTTAAATCCCGTTGTATGCAGATTCGACAGATTATTTGATATCACTTCCAACTTCCTTTGATTGGCAATCAAATTCGTCGCTGAAATGTAAAGCCCTTTGACCATACCACCTCCTTAACGATTATCGACACTTTTCGGATACTCTTTAGAGAAATTCATCATTTTCAAAAAAATATTGCAGATGATTCGATCATCCGTCTCATCATCTGCAACAGCTTATATTCGAAAGAGCGTCAACTATGACACCAACGACAATCCCTTTTGAAACGCGCGAATATTGACCTCGTGAAACTTCGGTTTAACCTGTTCTTTGATCAGTCTTTCCCAGTCCGCCTTATCCGCGAGCTTCATCGCCTTCACGAGCGCACCGAGAATAATGATATTCATCGTCTTGATGTTTCCCAGCTCGACTGCGAGCTCTTCGGCTTTAAATACAGTCGTGTCCGCTTTTGACCGAATATCGTCGATCACCCCTGTCGGATAGCCGGCGGCACCCGAGAGAATCGGAGCGGATGGGATTTGAAAATCATTGATTAGGACTTTTCCGCCCTTTTTCAAAAACTGAATCCACTTCGCCGTCTCCATCGATTCGAAAGAAACCAGGACATCCGCCTGCCCTTCTCCGATAATGGGAGAAAAAACTTCCTCTCCGTACCTGACCTGAGTTGTAACGCTTCCGCCTCTTTGCGCCATTCCGTGCACTTCACTCATTTTGACATCAAAACCCGCATCGATCAGACCTGCCGAAAGGATTTTCGACGCGAGAATGATTCCCTGTCCGCCTACGCCACACAAAAGTATATTTTGAACCATTATGCCTTCTCCTTTCTGAATATCGCATTGAACGGACAAGCCTGTAAGCAGACTTCACATCCGAGACATGTATTCTCATTGATACTGGACTTCTTCTTTTCCACGATGAATTCCACGGACGGGCAGCCCGTCTTTGTACACATTCTGCAGCCTCTGCAGGTAGGTTCATCGACATAGCAGATGTATCTCTTCTCCAATCCGAATTCTTCGATGTCCATTTGAGAGAATTTCTTGAGCGCACACGGCCATCTTGTGATAATCACGGAAGCGCCCTCATAAGCAAACGCCTCTTCCAATGCGGCATCCACCTCTTTGTTCTTGAGCGGATTTACCGTCTTTACATGTTTGATTCCGATGGTGCGTACCACTTCTTCGATATTGATCATACCGGTCGGATCTCCGTCCAGTTTAAAACCTGAGCCCGGATTCTCCTGATGTCCCGTCATTCCCGTGATTCTGTTGTCGAGAATGACACTTACCGTATTTCCTCCGTTGTACGCCACGTGAATCAGCGAGTTGATTCCCGTGTGGAAAAATGTGGAGTCTCCGATTACGGCAACCACTCTCTTCGTCGGATCCGCCTGCTCAAAAATGCGCTTTGCACCATGTCCCATTGAAATGGACGCTCCCATGCAGATTACCGAATCGGTCGCGTTGAGCGGAGGTGCGGAGCCGAGCGTGTAACATCCGATGTCTCCCGTTATCACGACATTTTTCTTCTTACTGAGCGTATAGAAGAACCCTCTATGCGGGCAACCGGAACAAAGAGTCGGAGGCCTTGCGACAATGCTCTCGCTGTCCGCCGCGATGCGCTCTTCTTCCTTGCCCAAAAGCGCTTTTGCGACAATATCCGGATTGAGCTCTCCGCATCGCGGAATGCGCTCTTTTCCGATACAGGAAATTCCGGCGGCTTTCAATTGTTCTTCGATAAACGGTTCCAATTCCTCGATGATATACAGCGTTTCCACCTCTTCCGCAAACGCCCTGATTTTATCCATCGGAAGCGGGAAGGTAAATCCGAGTTTCAGATATGATGCCGTATCACCGAACACTTCCTTTGCATAATTGTACGAAATGCCGGAAGTAATGATCCCTATTTTTTTGTCATGCCATTCTATGCGGTTGAGCTCGGTTGTATTCGAAAACTCTTCCATCTTCTTGAGCTTCTCTTCCACAACCGGGTGAAGCGCTTTGGCATTGGCCGGAGCCGATATGAATTTCTGCGGTTTCTTCACATACGGAATCACCGGAACCTCCACTCTCTCGCCAAATTCAACCAAACTCTTGGAATGACAAACTCTGGTCGTCATTCTGAACAGAACCGCCACGTCAAATTGCTCGGAAATCTCAAACGCCTTCTTTACATAATCAAGACACTCCTGAGAATTTGACGGTTCAATACAGCAAATTTTTGCAAACTTCGCATAGTATCTGTTATCCTGCTCATTTTGCGAGCTGTGACATCCCGGGTCATCTCCGCTCACGAGAACCAATCCGCCCGTAATTCCGGTATACGAGATGGTAAAAAGCGGATCCGCCGCCACGTTCACCCCGACATGCTTCATTGCGGCGATTGTCCTGGCTCCCGCCATGGACGCACCGATGGTTGTCTCCAAAGCGACTTTCTCATTCGGCGCCCATTCCGACACAATCTCCTTGTAATTTGCAATGTTCTCCAGTATTTCCGTCGAAGGTGTTCCCGGATAAGCACTCGCATACCTTACTCCCGCTTCGTATGCTCCCCTTGCGACCGCTTCATTTCCGGTCATTAAATTCTTCATACTGCCCCCTAAGTGTTATCATTTACGCCATACTATAATGCATGAGACATTCATCTCTTGTAAAGTTTTTTTCTTTTCATCGTCATATGAAATGCTTATTGATAATGCAATTCAATCATTACCGCAAACCGTCTTTGAAATTTGCAAGCAAGGATCCCAATGCAATCGAATAGAGTTTAACCTCCGCCGTATCCGCTCTGGATGTCAGGACAATCGGCGCTTTGGCACCCATCACCACTCCGGCGGATTTTGCCCCGCCGAGGTAGGTGAGCGACTTTCCGATTCCGTTTCCCATTCCGATATCATGGACGAGCAGAATATCCGCATCCCCCGCCACTCTGCTGTTTTTAAACCCCTTATGTGCTACGGCTTCCTTTGATACTGCGAGGTCGAGTGCAAGAGGACCTTCCACACAGACGTCGTCGCCGAACTCACCGGACATCGAAAGCTTTGCAAGCTCATCCGCATCGACCGTCGCCTGCATCTTCTCATTGACTTTTTCTTTTGCCGCGATTGCAGCTACTTTGACAAGCTCCCCTCCAAGTGCTTTCGAACATCGTACGGCATTTTTAATAATCGATTTCTTCTCGGCAACCCCGGGCGCGATGTTCATTCCGCCGTCGGTCAAAAAAATCAGTTTGTGATAGTAAGGCGATTCGTAGACCATGACATGGCTGAGAAGCGAATCGGTCCTGAGACCGTATTCTTTGTTGAGCACCGCCTTCAGAATAATCGACGTATCGAGCAATCCCTTCATCAAAAAATCCGCTTCATTGCGTGCAACCAGCTCACACGCTTTCGCCGCGGAGTCTTCCAGACTGTCCGCCGGAACCAATCTTTAAGATGATATATCGAGCCGATGTCGCGCTGCTATCTCCCGAATCGCCTCCGTATTTCCGACCAGAATCGGCTCGACGATGCCTGCATTCGCCGCATCCACTACGGACTTGAGCGCATCGAAGTCCTCCGCCGCTGCAAGCGCCAATCTCATTGCGGATACCCCTTTGACCTTCTCCAAAATTTGATCCAATTTTACAATCATAATCTTCCCCTTGTATCCTGAACTTTTTTCTACTCTTCCCGTTCGACGGCACCCTTGTCTTTTTTCGGGCTTTTTTTGCCGAGCAAAAGCTCCGCTTTCAAGACATAGTCATTGGACTGATCGAGCTCTTTCGCATGCTTGATCAGACCTGCGACTTTGTCCAATTTTCCGACTTTATCCGCAATAATAATCAATTTTCCGAGTACTTCTCCGTTGTTCGGATTGATTTTGAGCGAATTTTCCAAGGATTCGTAAACCTTGTCGTATTCGGCAAAGTGATAATATACATCCGCAAGCCGCTCAAACGCCTCATGACACCCTGAAAAAAGCTCGAGCGTTCTCTCAAAAAATGTCTTCGCCCGCGCAAAATCTTCTTTTGTCAGATAGGCGATGCCCATATAGTAGTTGAATACCCACCAGTCGGAAAAAACAGGCTTCGCATATTGAAGATGCGTGATGGCGGTTCCCGGATCGGTAGCCGCAAGGCTGCAGCCTATCTCGAGATGAAGTTTGACCTCCGCACTCGCAAGCATGGAATCTATCTTTTCTACGGTGCCGATTCCTTCGGGAGAGAGAATCTCTTCTCCTTTTTTCTTCTGCTCCGCCTCCACCATACTTTTGGCT
>JAUMXJ010000013.1 GCA_030529205.1 Bacillota bacterium
CGCTCCGTCGAGAAGAATCTCTCCCTCTCCTTCGCCGGAAAAGAAAGAGGGAATCAGGCCGTTGACAAAACGGAGCATGGTGGTCTTTCCGCATCCGCTCTTCCCGCAGAAGAGGACGCATTCGCCTTTGTGAACGCGGAGACGGATTTCGCTTAAAGATTCCTTTTCCCTGCCTCGATAGGAAAAACGAGCGACTTCCCATTGGATCATAGAAATACCTCCGGGTTGAAGATTCCTGTCGTCAGATAGGCGGAAAACACGAGCAATATGAGGAAATCTCGGATTCGGAAGCGGATCCGGTCGAGACCGGTGCGCGGTGCGGGGTTTTCTATACCGCGGGTGACGGAGGCGATGGACAGTTCGTCTGCGGTCTTTGAAGCCGCCATCATCATGGGGACGTAGATGCACTCGACGGTGCGGACGGGATGTGCGAAAAAGCCGCCGGAGATGCCGCGAAGGCGCATGGCGTCCTTGATAAAACGGCGGTCTTCGCGGATGGCTGGGAGGTATCGGAGCATGACGGCGAGGGGAATGACGAGCTTTCTCGGAACGTGCATGCGGTTCATTGCGGTGAGAAAGGCGCCGACCTTGGTCGTGGAGATCATAATGCCGGCGAATATGCTGCACGGATAGACTTTGTGGAGCAGTGCGAAAAAGGCGATCAGGGTGGCTTGGAGCGTGGACGGGGGCATGTCGAGTACGAGGAGTGTCAGCAGGTAGAAGATGCCGTAGCCGAGTAGGACGCTAAGGCAGGTTCTCACCTTTCCGCAGAGCAGGGCAAAGGCCGCGATGAGCATGACCAGTCCCAATGTATAGGTAAGGGCGGGTGCCGTCATGGCGGCGGTTACGATGATCAGCAGAAGAAAAAGTTTCGTGCGCGGATCGAATGAGAGCCCAAACGCCTTTTTCTGCGGGGAGACAGCTTCCTGCATCATGAGGTGATTCCCGCTTTTTCGAATTGTTTTTTCAGGAGTTTGGCGCCGATGTACGCGCTGAACAGTGCGACGAGGACGGTGCCGATAAGAATCACCGGAAGAGTCCAACTGTGCGCGGATTTTCCCATAATGTCGATGTAGGTGATGGTGGTGTCGCCCTTGAGCATTTGTCTTGCCCACGCTTCCGGGTTCACGAAGTATGCGATATAGGTGCCGGTGGCGCCGAATACGAGGCTGGTGTAGGCGACGGAATTGCACTTGATGCTGCGGTATTCCCGGCTGCCGGCGATGAGATCGCCGAGGATTCCGCCGAGCAGGTATCCGAGTGCCATGGCCCAGTGCATTCCCGTTGCAAAAATGACGGCGGAGATGAGGAGACCGACAATGCTGACGGCACCCCGTTTCGGAACTTTGGCGGTGAGCAGAAGAAATATCGGTCCGCCGAGAAGTGCTCCGCCGAGCGGCATGTAGAAGGTCAAAAACGGATTGGGTGCAAACGGCGCGGCGCCGATGCCGATGGCGATAAAAAGAAGTGCCGTGAATATTCCGATGGTGACCAGGTCTTTGATCTGTAAGGATTTCGTATCCTGTCTTCCTTGTATTTTCATAATTCCTCCATGTCTTTGTTCATTTCAACTCTTCTTTCGAGAGTTTGTCTTATTTAAGCTATCTTTATAGGTTTTGTCTCGCGGGAGCATTACTTCAGCACTTGAGACGCCCTCCACATGGCTGCGTATTTCCCGTCCTGTGCGAGAAGGGAATCATGAGTCCCGCTCTCCTTGATACATCCGTCGTCCAGGACCAAAATCAGATCCGCATCCCGGATAATCGGGAGGGTGTGCGCAATCATGACGACGGTTTTATCCGCTTTCAAAAGATTCGAAACGGCCTGTTTGACGAGCAGTTCGTTTTCGATGTCCAGCGATGCGGTGGCTTCGTCCAGGAGAATGATGGGGCTGTCCTTCAGCACCGCTCGGGCAATGGACAGACGCTGCCGTTCTCCGCCGGAGAGGCGACTGCCGTTTTCTCCGATTTCCGTCTCGTAGCCGTTTTCCAGACTGCGGATGAAGGCATCGCAGTTCGCTGAACGGCACGCCTCTTCGATTTCCTCGTTCGTCGCATTCGGACGTGCGTAGCGGATATTATTGCGCACACTGTCGTGAAACAGAAACACATCCTGATCGACCGTACTGATGCCGGAGAGCACCCGTTCGGCAGGAAAGTGCGTGATGTCGATGCCTCCGATGGTAATGCTTCCGCTCTGCGGTGTGTAGTAGCGCGAGATGAGATTCAGGATGGTTGATTTTCCTGATCCGGAATCTCCCACAATCGCTGTCAGTGATCGTGCAGGCACGGTGAAGCAGGCATCTTTCAGGACGGGCTCTCCCACCGTATATGAGAAATCTACATGTCGAAATGCAATCTCCGTCGTGTGCGGTGCAAATTCCTCGGGGGATGACGGTTCTTCCGCTTCGTCAAAAATCCTTCCGATCTTTTCTTTGGAAATCATGAGATTGCGGTATGCCGTGAGCGAGATGAAGAGCGTCAGGTGCAGTTTGGACAGGAAGAGCGGCAGCATGATGAGCAGGACGAGTGATGCCGGAGAAATCTCCCCCGCATTCCACGCATTCGTCGCCAGCACAATATCCGCAGCGAGGGCGAGAAAACTCGTAAAATGAAATCCGTACCCGATCGGCAGAATGGCTTTTTCGTAGAAATAGCTGATATCCGAGTACTCCTTCATCGTCCGGACGAGAGCTTCATTCTTGGTGCCCGCCAGCCCGTACGAACGCAGAGTCTGCGCTCCTCCGAGGTATTCGGTGACGGCGCTGACATTCTCCTCACGCGCCGCATGTTTCTTTCGTCCGAAGATTTGTACGAAACGGACGGAGAGCAAAGTTGTGGGAATCAGCAAAAGCGACGATGCCAAGGTAATCAATCCGATCGGCAGGTAGACGGTGCACAGATAGAATCCGACCATCAGAACCAGAGTCACGTACTTGATAATGTCCGCGACCTTGTGCGTCAGAATCTGCTCATAATCCGCCACCTCGCTCGTCGCGGCGTTGATATAGTACCCGGTTCTGTTCTTGGTGAACTGCCCGAGCGGAATCCGCTTCAGCTTGTCCCCGATTGCAAGCCGCACCGCCCTGCTGACATCGGAGCCCCCGATCTGACTGCCCGTGTACGCCGTCGTATAGAGGACAAGGCGGAAGACGAAGATCAGCGCCAGCACGCCCGTTGCCCGCAGCACATCGGCAAGAACAACGCCCCTCGGAAAAATCAGGTCCAGGATGCGGAACAGGACGAGAAAATTGCACCCCGAGAGGAGTCCTTCCAGAATGATGGCGGCTATCGAAATTCTGAGCTTGAATCCTGTTTGAAATGCTCCGTGTTTCATGCGTTTGCCCTCCCTTCGTCGTTCACTTTGTCTTCAGCGTCGAGAAATCGTCGTTCGCCGCTCTCGCCCTCGCCCCGGACATTGTATTTGCCCTGTGCCTCCGAGACGCCCTCGCCCCTGAAAATGTTCTTGTCCTCGTCGCACATGCGGTAGCGGATATTGCGAGCGTCCGTGTAGTCCTTCCAAGCCTTGGAGAAATACGCATTGTGCTCAATCAGCTCCTCGAATTTTCCGATTCCCGTGATATTTCCGCGTTCCATCACCACGATTCTGTCGCAGCTCTGTACGATGCCGAGTCTATGCGCCACGATGAGCACAGTCTTGCCCCGGCAGAGATGTTCGACGGCACGATCGATTTCCACCTGATTTTCAGGGTCGGCGGCACTGGTCGCCTCGTCCAATATGAGGATGGGAGAATTTTTTAAGATGGCACGCGCGATACAGATGCGCTGTTTCTCTCCGCCGGAAAAGCGTGTGCCGTAGCCGCCGACGGGAGTATCGTACCCGAGCGGCAGGGACATAATGAACGCGTCGATTTGCGCTTTTCGGGCGGCTTCGCGCACTTCCTCCAAGGTCGTCGACGGTCTTCCCATGGCAATGTTTTCAAATACCGTCCCTCGTGTGAGGAAACTTTTCTGGAAGACGACGGAGATTTGTTGCAGCAACGCTTCGTAGTCGATGTCCCTGACATCCGTGCCCCCGATTTTGATGCTGCCCTCCGTGACATCGTAGAAGCGTGAAATCAGCTGGACAAGTGTGGATTTGCCGGCTCCCGATTCACCGACCACGGCGATTTTTTCGCCATGTGCGATATGAAGATTGCAGTGTTTTAGGACAAGTGACTCGTCGCTACCCGACTCATCAGCGGATGCCTTACCGTCACGCTTCTCATGTTGTGAGGTTCGGGGAGCATTCCGGTAGGAAAAATCCACATTCGTCAGCTCGATATCGTGTTTATCCGGAAAGGACACGCCTCCTCCAAATACCGGTGTGTCCAATATCTCCTTGACCTGATTGACGGCGCTCAGCACATAGGAGAGGCTGGAGCTGAGTTCCTGTAGAGGTCGGACATCGGTCAGATACTGTGTTCCCACGAATGCGAAGAGAAGGAGCACACCCGCGGTGACGGAGCCGTGGACAAAGAAATACCCGCCGAGCGGTACGAGCAGAAGGATGCCGCACTCCAGAAACACGATGTAGGCGGCGTAGAGCGGGCCGACCGCCTTTGAGATTTTTCCCCACATTCTGTGCTGCTCATCGATTGCCGCCGCATACTTGCGGAAGGATTTTGAACCCATGCCGAACGCTTTGATCAAGCGCATGCCACCCACGTATTCACTGACGGAAGCGGAGAGATCCCCTCCGGAGGAACTGAGTTTCGGCATAAACGGAACCAGCCGCCCGAACATGATGACCAAGATGACGGCAGCCAGGATGAGCGGAATGATGCTGACAAGTGCAAGAACCACATGCACCGTCAGCAGATAGAGGAACATCATAATTGGGCCGGTCAGGTAGAGCACGAGTTCCGGCAGATTGTGGGCGAGGAAGAGCTCAAGTTTTTCGATGCTCTCGTTCATCAGGAATTTGATCTCGCCGGTGCTGCGTTCGTTCAATGCGCCGAGCGGCATCTTCGCCATATGTTCCGTCACCATGCAGCGGACGCGGAACAATGTGTTGTATGCGCCGCGGTGCGAGAGGATGGGGGACATGAGTCCGAAAAAGATGCGGATTGCGGTGGAAGCGAGCAGAATGAGCGCCTGCTGCACGGCAAAAGAGACGGTGCATCCGCCCGAGGCCACCGCATCGATGATTCGGTAAAAGATGAAGTACGGCACGATGCTTGCAATGCCCGAAAGCAGTGCGAAGAGCACGGACAGGTAGATGAGTTTTCGATCCACATCCGCCCAGTGCATCAGCAATTTGAACCCTTTTTTTGTGTTCATAACAGCTCCTTTTTTGTGTTCAAATGCATTGTAAGGCGGGCGCAGTCCTAGTACAATAAACGGGGAGGATGTTCGTCCAATCAGAATCGGAAAGCGTCCGATTCGCACAATATGATTTTCGGAATTGATTCGCACAATACTGCGGCGGGTGCCCCCAAAAAATCTCGGAGGTGAGGATGAAAAAGAACAGGACAGATCGACTACAGATGACAAATCCCGACGACTTTTATCGCGCTCTATTTGAAAAATCAGGGTTTTATCCATGCGATGTCCCGGACGGGTTCCCGCCGGTCGGCGAGTGCTGGGCGCTGAGCCCGGAAATCGGCAGCGGTTACTACTGGTACTACGAAGCCAAAGACCGCTATAACATCAAGATTCACGACTTCCGGTATCGAAAGGACACCGTTATCGAAGCATCGGTGCCGGAGTGCCTCAGCGTTACCTGGTACGACTCGATTTCCGGAGAGGAGCTGCATCCCTACCGAAAAATCAACTGCAATGTCATCAAGAGTTTTCTCGGCGGCTACGAACCCTATCGCGCTTTAATTCACCGCAATGTCCCGATTCGCTCCATCGGCATCGAATATCGCCCCGCCTACTACGACTCCATCTTGCGCGAGCGGTTCGGGGACTTGTATCAGAATCCCGCGGATGCCTTTCGTACGCTGGATGAAACGGCGCATTTTCCTGAGATGGTTCAGCTGCTTCGCCAACTTTGGCGATACCGAGGGGAGGGTCTTACTGCGACCCTCTACTACGACGCGAAGGCTGCGGAAGCATTGTCGCTGATTTTTGAACATCACCGAAGATTGCAATCGAAGAAGAAGGACCCGATTTCTCACATTGATTGCAAAATGCTCGAAAGCGTCGCTTCCTACATCGGCGACCACTACGCCGACGCGTTGTCGATTGAGATGCTTTCAAGAATCGCCTGCATGGGGATGACGAAATTCAAACGTTGTTTCAAATCGTATTACGATTGCACGGTGTCGGAGTACATCCGGCAGGTGCGCATCGACCGTGCGGAACATCTGCTCGCCTATACGGAGCTCTCGGTCGGCGAAGTCGCCAAAGCGGTGGGTTATACCGCATCCGGGCATTTTGCCGCTCTTTTTTACGATGTCAAAGGCTCGCTACCCCTTGAGTATCGCAAGATGATGCAGCGCCAAGACGAGGGAAAGTAAGAGCCGAAATGCGGGAAAACACCCTCATCGGGCGAGGCACGCACAGACCGTTCATGAGAAATCAACGATTCAAAAACCATTATTCGAAAACCATTGATTCAAAAGCGTTGATTCAAAAAGCTATAATTCAGGGAGGAGGACTTATGAAAATCGATACCGCTATTGTAGACGCGTATCTTGCGGACAGAGAGGAGTACAAGAAGCACTGGATATTCCGCAGCATCAAGGGCACGGGGGAGTATCTGTTTGAAGCGCCTCCGCTTGATGCGAAGCGAGATGTGGAGGTGTTGAAAGACACCTTGCAAGAGTCCATGGCAAATTTTCACCCGATGAACGAGGTGTTTTTTACACAGCTGTTTCCCGAGTGGAAGCGACATGCGGACGAGGTATGTGTGATTCGCTGTTGGTTGTCCGTGGCCTTATGACGCCATGGTGAGAGAGTATGAGGGGAAAGAGTACATTATTTTTGATCTCGTGCGCTTCCTCGATGTGAAGAGTCAGGGACATGACCCGTTGCGTTTTGCACATTCCATGATGACCCATGAACTGAGTCATATCTGCATACACGAGGCAGTGCCCTATTTGAACCCCGATGCACTTGAAATCAGCCCGTATCGCTATGACCTCTCCTACCTGGTTTTTGATGAAGGATTTGCGCACTTTCTGTCACTGGATGAGGACGCAGCACAGTATGATTTCCGAGCAATGCTCGACAAGAATCACAAAGAATCGCTGCGATTGCTGCGTGAAGCGTATCGAGAAACAGACCCGGTAAAACAGCGAAAATATCTGGAAGAAGCCAACAGCGGTTCATTTCAGTTCGGCTCACTCTGCGGACTTCTCTACCTCGCAGTCTGTCGAGAAAAGTTGGCGGAGATTTTCCGGGAAGGTCCGCTGCACATGATGGAGGGCATTCTGAATCAGATGTAAGAAAGCTTACAAGCAGCAGGGATTGCGGAGAGATTTTTGTCATGGGGGTTCTCAAGGAATACCCCGGAAATCACGTCGGCACTATGCTGTACATGGAATTGGAGTGTTTTCCCGACATGTGGGATACGTGGAATCCCTGCCGGATTTATGTTAAGTACATAGGAACTCGGTAAATTCTACTGAAAAAGAAAATAGGGTAAAAGAGACAGGTGTAGCAGGACAACGCCGAGATACCCAACTATTTGAGTATATAAAGAAGACTGAAACTTTAGAAAAGAAAAGCCGCACTATTGAGAATAATTCTCAATAGTGCTACACTGTTTACAAATTCATATCTTACAAACAAAATGGAGGATTTATGGCTTGTACAACAATTCTGGTAGGAAAAAAAGCGAGTTACGACGGTTCGACATTGGTCGCGCGCAACGAGGATTCCGGCTCCGGAAGCTTTTCGCCGAAGAAGTTTATCGTGGTGCATCCGAAAGAGCAGCCGCGACTTTATAAATCCGTATTGTCTCATGTGGAAATCAAACTTCCGGACAATCCGCTCCGCTATACCGCCATGCCCAATGCGGTTGCGGACGAGGGCATTTGGGCAGCTTGCGGTGTGAACGAGCTGAACGTTTCCATGACCGCGACCGAGACCCTCACCTCCAATGAGAGAGTGCTCGGTGCAGACCCGCTTGTGCGCTATGCCAAGGCACAGGGAAAGAAGGGAAGTAAGTCGTATCAGCCGGAAAAAATCGGCGGAATCGGTGAGGAAGACATGGTCACCGTCGTGCTTCCGTACATCAAAAGTGCGCGGGAAGGCGTGCTCCGACTCGGGAAGCTGCTTGAAGAATACGGCACCTACGAGATGAACGGCATCGCATTCCAGGACGAGGACGAAATCTGGTGGCTTGAGACCATCGGCGGTCATCATTGGATTGCCAAGCGCGTACCGGATGACGCCTATGTCATTATGCCGAATCAGTTCGGAATCGACTATTTTGACCTGGACGATGCGTACGACAAACAGAAGAATCACCTGTGCTCCAAGGATTTGAAGAAGTTTATCGAGGACCATCATCTCGATCTCTCTATGCAGAAGGATCCGAAACGCTTCCATGCGCGCCTTGCGTTCGGCAGTCATTCCGACTCCGACCACACTTACAATACTCCGCGTGCCTGGGTGCTTCAGAGATACTTCAATCCGACAACGGTGAAATGGGACGGAGAAGATGCGGAGTTCAAACCTTCTTCGGACAATATCCCGTGGATGCGCATTCCGGAGAGCAAGATCACCGTCGAGGACATCAAGAGAGCGCTTTCGGATCATTTCCAGGGCACGCCGTACGATGTGTACGCAAAACACGGCAACTCCGCGATGAAGGGCGCATACCGTCCGATCGGAATCAACCGCAACAATTTCCTCGGACTGGTTCAGATTCGACCGAATCAGCCGAAAGAACTGAAGGCAATCGAATGGTTGGCTCTCGGATCCAATGTGTTCAATGCCATCGTTCCGTTCTATGTCCATATCGATAAGACACCTGCGTATCTGGCCAATACTTCGGATCAGGTGACAACGGAGGATTTCTACTGGACGAACCGTCTCATCGGCGTCATGGCGGACGCTCATTTCCCGTTCATTTCGAATCTGATTGAACGCTATCAGCTCAAAGTGCAGTCACAAAGCCATATGCTGCTGAAGAAATATGATGCCGCATTCCTGGCGTTCAAGGGAAAGAACAAGACGGCATTCTGCGAGGAAGCCAATCAGGAAATCACCGAAATGCTGAAGAGCGAGACCGACAGACTGCTCAGTGCGGTTCTTCACGAGAGCAGCAACCATATGAAAAACGGCTTCTCCAGATCGGACGCTTAGCCTCCTCGATTTCACACGAATTCGACGCTCAGGCGGAGGCGATTTCTCATATCGTAAGGAAGGACACCATCCCGATTTATTCGATTCAAACGATTCGTTCGATTCGTTTGATTCATTCGTCGGCCTTTTAGGCAGGATGTAGGGAGAGTGCCTTCCTTTTTCTTTTTCTTTTTTTTTTTTTGATTTTGAAAGATTCTTCATGATTCTGATGTGGAAAAATAGGAGAAAACCGTTTATACTTGTGGTAACAGATTGTAGTGGCAGTATCAGGCAGGATTTTTAGGCGGCGTTTGATCGGTCGTATTTTATTCAACGTACTTTATTCAATGTATTTCATTCAACGAGTTTACTTCAACGCATTTATAACACGCATTTATGAAACGAGCATGATATTGTAAGTGTCGGTTCTTGTTCAACAAATCATACAGTTGGGAATATCAAATGATAAATACCGGAAACTTAACCGGATTCAAGGAGAAAGAGATGAAAAAGAACATTTCATTATGGGTTTCCGTCTTCTTACATTTTGCTTGTTTTCCTTTCCGCCTGTGATTCCGCACAGGGAAAAACCGAACCGGTCGGCACTACGACAAATCTCGGTGCGACAAGTGAAACGACGACGGATAGACAGTCTGAAGATGACAAAATGAAGAAGTATCCCGTATTTGAGCATCTCGGTTTTGAGGAAGAACAAAAGATCAACCAATGGCTCAATCAGGGATCCAATTCCGATTTCGTGTACTATGATGCATCTCACGATCTGTACTATTTTACGGATACGATTCCGAGAGATGTGATGTATCTGACCAGGATTCCGACGGGCGGGATTTACACCATGGACGGAAAGACATGGGAGGTCAAAAAAATCAGCGACGATGTGGCAAAATCTATCCGCGTATACGACGGGTGGGTATACTATATCAATGCTTCCGAGTTTTGTATGCTGTATCGAATGAAGGCGGATGGAAGCATGCGGGAAAGAGTCACGGATCGCACGGTGGGAATTTATGAATTTGTAGGAGATCAGATTTATTTTATCGATTTTATTTTCCCCAAATACTTCATCGCAACGGGGAAGCTCAGCCATTTTTCCACCAAACATAAACAACTTTCCAGAATGAACCCGGACGGAAGCGGGTACGAGATTGTGCAGGAGGAACAGTACTGGCGTCTGCGCTATATCGACCCGTATCTGTATGCGGAAGCAAATGATTGGGGTAAGAGTCTGTCCGATATTTGGCGGTTTGACCCGTCCGACCCTTTCCGCCCCGAGCACATGGAACCGGCGGACTTGCACTTTGGGAGGAATATCCGGATGATGAGGACAAACGAAAAGGTGCAAAGGGGATGAAGTTTTATCTGAGACGTTCGGACGGAGAAAGGCGCGACATCGCGGTCTTGGAAATCGTTCTGTCCAAAATCGGTCTGATTGGCGGGGAAATGTACGGAATCGGCTATGAAGGGGAAGAGAATCAGACTGTTCAAATCTATAAAATAGATGCCTTCAATCATCTTTCTCCGATTGAACACACCGAATTTTCGAGGCGTGATACATATGTCGCGTATGCGGGAGAGCTGATGATGATTCATCATGCAAAAGGCGTGACCTTCATCCGACCGAAAGATTCTTTTGAGAAAACGGTTCTCGGTGTCAAAGCTCCGCCGAATCACGGCAATGTGGAAGCCGTCATGCGGGAAATCGAAGAATGCAAAGAGATTCTCGCCTATTTCGAAGAGCGGGGGATTTATGACGGGGAAACACTGAATTTTGAAAGTATCCCCGAACTCGGATACCGCGCGCCGTTGAAGAATTTCCTCATGTTCCTACACTTGCCGAACCCGTATTTGTCCAATCTGTTCGAGATGTCTGCGGACGAGCTCGTGGAAGCGCAGGTGAGCATCGAGGAAATACAAGGACTGAAGCGGCGCTTTCTGTACTTGAAGGAGCTGGCGGAAAATGCCTCACTGTAGATTTTATTTTTGTTTTCAAAAATGCGTTTGTGTGATACTATATCTTGCGTAGTGAAAATCAGAGATTACCATATATTGTATTTTGTGAAGAATAAACGGATTGGAGAAGGGGATGGAAGAAGTCAGGAAAATACGGAAGCGTGACGGGAGTTTGGCAGATTTTGAGGCGGGCAAGATTACGTTGGCGATGAAGAAGGCGTTTTTCTCTGTGGGAGAAGCTGTTTCGGATGAAACGTTGAACGGGCTTACCGAAGCGGTGCTCGCGTTGATTATAGAAAGGTTCGGAAGTCAGAGCGTGCCGAGTGTGGAAGAGATTCAGGATCTCGTGGAATTTACCCTAATCGACCGTAAGTATTATTCCACGGTGAAGGCGTTTATCCTGTATCGCTCGGAGCACAATTCCAAGCGCAAGAAATTGGAGACGTTTAAGTCCTATATCAAGGACCAGGCGACGCTTTCTCTTCTCAAGACGATACCGAAGGAATTTACGGCGGACGAATACGATCTCAAGCATCTGTTTGCAAAGCTGGAGAGCTTTGTGAAGCGCGATATGAAGGAAGAAGAGTACCTCAGAGCATTGATTCGCGCGAGTGCCGAATTGACGTCGAAAGAGGCGCCGAACTGGGAGTTTATCTCCGCGCGCTTCTTGCGTCTCAGTCTCAAACAGGCAATCGACAGGGAAAATATCCGTCATGAAACCTACCGCCTTGCGGATAAGATGAAAAACTGGGAGCGCATGGGACTGTTCGGAGAGTACATGCTCGCGGCGTACAGTCGCGAGGAAATTGAGGAATTGGAGCAATACATCGTCGAGGAGCGCGATCATCTCTTCACATACTCGGCGCTGGATCTGCTCATCAAGCGCTACCTGATTCGCGACACCGTCGGAAATGTTCTGGAGACGCCGCAGGAGATGTTTATGGGAATCGCCATGCATCTCGCGATTCCGGAGAAGGAACATCGTGTGAAATGGGCGAAGAAAATCTACGATATTCTGAGCAGGCTTCAGGTGACCATGGCGACGCCTACGATTTCGAACGCGCGTAAGCCGTTCCATCAGCTTTCTTCGTGTTTTATCGACACCGTACCGGATTCGCTGGACGGCATCTATCGTTCCCTCGACAATTTCGCACAGGTGAGCAAGCATGGCGGCGGAATGGGAATGTACTACGGGAAAATTCGCGCGAACGGATCGGATATCCGCGGGTTCAAGGGCGTTGCGGGCGGTGTGATTCGCTGGATCAGGCTGGCAAACGACACCGCGGTGGCTGTGGATCAGCTGGGCGTCCGTCAGGGCAGCGTGGCCGTCTACCTCGATGTCTGGCATAAGGATATGCCGGAATTCCTGCAACTGCGTACCAACAACGGAGACGATCGTATGAAGGCGCATGACGTCTTCCCGGGCATCTGTTATCCGGATCTTTTCTGGAAGCTCGCCAAGGAGAATATGGAAGCGACCTGGTACATGATGTGTCCGCATGAAATCTATACGGAGATGGGATTCCGTCTGGAGGATTACTATGGCGAGGAATGGGAGGAAAAGTATTGGGCATGCGTGAAAAATCCGAAACTCGTCAAGCGCACGATGCCGGTGAAGGAGATGGTGCGTCTGATTATTCGCAGTGCGATTGAAACCGGAACGCCGTTCGCGTTCAACCGCGATACCGTCAATCGCGCCAATCCGAATAAGCACAGGGGAATGATTTATTCTTCGAATCTCTGTACGGAGATTATGCAGAATATGCAGGCGATTCAGACCGCCGACACGGAGGTGTTCGTTCAGGACGGAAAGGAAATCGTTCAGACGCAGACGGTTGCCGGAGATTTCGTCGTGTGCAATCTTGCGTCGCTCGTGCTCGGGAACATCGATCTGGACTCCGATGAGGAGATGGAGGATGTGATCGCCACCGTGGTCAGAGCGCTCGACAATGTCATCGAGCTCAACTACTACCCGATTCCGTATGCGGAAATCACCAATCGCAAGTATCGCGCCATCGGTCTCGGAACCAGCGGCTATCACCATGCGTTGGTACAGAGGGGGATGAGCTTCAGCGAAGAGGAGCATCTCGCTTTTATGGACAAGGTGTACGAGAAGATCAATTATTATACGATCAAGGCGAGTTCGGATATCGCGGCGGAAAAAGGCAGCTATGCGTATTTTGCAGGCAGTGAATGGCAGGACGGCAAGTATTTCGAAAGACGCGGGTACAATTCGGAGCAGTGGCTTGCCCTGAGAGCACAGGTTGCCGAGTGGGGTTTGCGCAACGGCTATCTGTTGGCGGTTGCGCCGACAGGGTCTACGTCTATCATTGCGGGTACGACGGCAGGAATCGACCCGGTCATGAGCCGTTACTTCCTCGAAGAAAAGAAGGGCATGATTATTCCGAGGGTGGCACCGAGTCTGACGCCGAAGACGTTCTGGCTCTACGAAAACGCGCATGATATCGATCAGAATTGGACGGTGCGTGCGGCGGGAATCCGTCAGCGTCATATCGACCAGGGGCAGTCGCTGAACCTCTACATTACGAACGAGTTCACAATGAAGCGCATTTTGAATCTGTATATTCGTGCGTGGG
>JAUMXJ010000014.1:0-7315 GCA_030529205.1 Bacillota bacterium
TTCGACGAGTACCGTGGATACGAGTACCGCTTCGACGAGCACATCCGAAAGCGGAAATGATGTCTCCGGAAGCACACAATTGCTCGCTTATGAAGAGGTCTCGCTCTATCCGAGACCGGACATGACGGTGGAAGAAGGGGTGTTCTATCTTTACAAGAGATCCAAAGGGCTGGAGTATCAGATCGAACCTGAGTTGATTTATGAAAAGGGAGATATCAGGGTTTTATCCGGTTACATGGGAGAACCGCTTGCTTCGGGCTTGCTCAACTCTTACGAGTGTGTTCGCTTTTATCGCGGAGAGCGGCTGTTTGTCGAAATGGCGACAGTCGGAAGGACGGAGAGCAGATTCCGTACTCCGAAGCTTGTAACCGTAATCGAGAACGAGGAGATGTACGCCTTGGTTCTGGTGATTGCGGTAGGAGATGAAGAACACTATGTACAGGAGTTCTGGAGTGTCGATCTTCACGGGAAGAAAGCGCCTCTATACCTCGGAACCTATGTATCCGAAGGAGGGATAAGGTACACGGAAATGGGGGACTCCGCTCTCGGTTTGAACGGAGATTTGTACATGGAAGACTATATCCTCGAAAGCGATATGACGGACAACGGCGAGCCGCTGTTCAAGTTTACCTCACAACTCGTGAAAGTCAATCTGTTGAAGCCGAACGGAGCGGAAGTTGTGCGGGAAGGTTTCGATGTGGGATTCCTGCGAAATCGGGAAGATTCTTCGCTCGATTCAAATCTCGAGGTGATCGACAGGAGAGACGAGATGAAGGAATCTGAGATTGCCGCAATATGGAATGAGTTCTCCGGAACCTGGCGCCTGGACGGTGCACAGGACACCGCTTATTTCACCATTGAGCCGGACGGAACCTTTGTCTCATACTATGCGTCGGGTGCGGAGGAGTTTCGTGGTAAAATAGAAATCGTCGGTCGCGGTCCGAAGTTTGTTGTGTGGCGGGAAGACGGTGAGAAGGTGTTTTTCATGTACTACCTCGATTACTCTCCAAATCGCGGCACACTCGGAATTCGCGTTCATCAAATGCATTTTGATAAAGAGGTTATAAATGGTCAATAGTCACGGAGATTCGCTCAGCAAGGATTTGTTAAGAGATGTCAAAAAGGTTCATATAGTAGGAATCGGGGGCATTTCGATGTCCGCAATAGCAAAGATTCTCGTGGAGAGAGGGTTTGTCTGTACCGGCTCCGACAAGGTATTTAACGACAATTGTGCGGATGTGGAGGCAATCGGTGTCCGCGTCTTTATCGGACACGAAGCGTCCAATATCAGCGATCAGAATTTGTTGATTTACACAGCTGCGGTGAACGAAACCATCCCGGAAATTGTGCGGGCAAAAGAGCTGGGGATTCCCGTAGTGGGGCGCGCCAAGTTTCTCGGAGAGCTGATGGAAGAATACGAGAATTCGATCGCCGTCTCCGGTGCACACGGGAAGACGTCGACCACATCGATGATTGCTCATATTCTGCACGATGTGCTCGATCCCACCGTGTTGGTCGGAGGGCTGCTTCACGACAACCATTCCAATGTTATGATCGGAGACAGTGCGACCTTCGTTCACGAGGCGTGCGAATTCAAGGACACATTTCTGTCATTGAAACCGAGGTACTCCGTTATTTTGAACATCGATGCGGATCATCTTGACTACTTCAGCGGATTGGAGGCCATTGAGGCTTCTTTCCGCAAATTTGCTTATGCCACCAAGGATCTGGTGTTTTACAATATCGACGACCCTTCGGCAAGAAGGGCGGTGCAAGGCATCCCGCATAAATACGCGGGTGCGGAGAATCAAGCGGACGGCAAAGTCGCGTCCTCCCGTGTACTCGGGTGCGAATCGGGAGAGAATCCCGGTACGAGATTGGTTTCTTTCGGTCAGAGGGAGGATGCGGATTATCGCGTTGTAAACTTGCAGCGGGGTCCCGGTGCTACGGCGCAGTTCGCAATTGAAAAAGACGGCGAAATCCTTGCGGAGATTTCTCTATCCGTCCCGGGGTTTGTCTATTGGTCCAATGCCGCCGCGGCATTCGCATGTTGTTTTGAAAATTTGATGGAGAGCGAAGAGGCGCACCGTCGCGACAAAGCGGAAATCGCCTCTCTGATTGCAAGACGCCTGGGAGATTTCGCAAATGCGGGACGCAGATTCGAGGTATACGGAACCTTTGAGGGAATTACCGTCGTGGATGATTTCGCTCATCACCCGAATGAGATCAAGCCGGCACTTGAAACCGCCATGGCGGTCTCGCACGGGAGGGTGATCGCGCTGTTTCAGCCGTATACATATTCCAGGACGAAGGAGCTTTTGGAAGATTTCGGACGCTGTTTTGTCGGAATCGACGAATTGGTCGTCTCGGATATACTCGGCGGACGTGAGGTGGATCCCGGAGATATTCACGCACGGGATGTCGTCCGCGTCACCGCACAGAACGGAGTAAAGTCCCATCTTTCGGATACGCTTGAGAATGCAGGTGATTTGGCGATTTCGCTCGCGAGGGAAGGCGATATGATCATCACACTCGGATGCGGCAATGTGTATCTTGCGGCGCGATATATGGAAAAAAAGTTGAGGAATATCGGAACAATCTAAGAAGGCGATATCGGGGAGGGCACGATGAGAATTGAAAAATCAAAACTTGCAGATATATCCCTAATCTTGGTCGCATTGCTCTGGGGGGGAGGATTTATCGCGGTCAGCAGTGCATTGAAGGCGATTACGCCGATGTACCTCATGACGATGCGGATGAGCATCGCGGCGTGTACATTTCTGCTGCTCTTCCCGAAGCTGCGCGGAATCAATGCAACGGATTTAAAATATGGGTTTTATGCGGCGGTGACGATGTTTCTCGGATTCGGGTTTCAGACAGTCGGCCTGCAGTATACGGAAGTTTCCAAACAGGGATTTTTGACTGCCACCTATGTGGTCTTCGTTCCGTTTTTGTATTGGATTATCTATCGCAGAATGCCCCAGAAAAAAGTCTTTCTGGCTTCGTTCATCGTCCTGATCGGAATCGGACTGGTCGGTCTTACGCAGGATTTGACCATCGGACTCGGAGATACCCTTACTCTGTGCTGCGCTTTCTTCTTTGCCCTGCAAATTATTGTAACGGCAATCGGAGTGGAGAAGGTCAGCCCGTTTAAGCTCGCTTTTTTACAGTTTGTTTTTGCCGCGATGATGTTCGGAATCAGTGCGGTACTGACCGAGTCTTTCCCGACCGCAATATCCGGTGAAACCTGGATTGCCGTTCTGTATATGTCCGTTTTTGCAACATTTGTCTGTTTTTTGGTGCAGACCATTGCACAAAAACACACTTCTCCCGCGCGAGCTTCGATTTTTCTCAGCTTGGAATCCGTGTTTGCAGCCATTTTAGGAGTCATGATGCTCGGAGAGGAGCTGACATTCAGAAAACTCGTCGGCTTCACATTGATCTTTGCTTCCGTGTTGATGATTGAGGTGGATTTCAAGAAACTGTTCGCCAAAAAGTCGATCTGATTGTCGCAATGAGAATTTCAATGCCGGAGATCCGCTAAAAAAAGCGGCTTGTTTGTCTAAGAGGAGAGAATCGTGCAGTATGCTTGTTCCGTGCAATGCGGGTTGAGTGGATAAGACAAATTATTGACTTATTCAACCGCCATGATGCGCGTGTGAAGTATTGGGAAAAAATCAATTCTAACAAAAAGAATAGACTCTACTTGAGATATCAAGAAGAGGAAAATGATTATCTGATTGTTTTTGAGGAAAAGAGTAGTAAAAGAGTTACTTTAATAACAGCATTTCCTGTGTTCTTTAGAAGTGCTAAACGTGATTATGATCGTGATTATCTTACATTTGTTCAGGCTCAAGGGCAAAAGAAATAATAAAAAACCGGTAATCGCTATGCGAAAACCGGATTCTCCTTCTAAACATGTTAGATGAGTTCTTGTACTCCTATTATAGCAAAGAAAGGTCCGTTGTCAAGATGTTGCCTGGTTTTTACAGGTTTGGGACTTTATTTTTTTGCGTTTGTGCGCTGCATAATATCCAGAATGCTGTCGTCCATACTCGATTTAGTAGAATCCGCAAAATTCCCTAAATTTGCAATGGATTCATCCGCCTGATTTCCGATGATGCCGTTTCCGACGGGAACGGTGATACCCTCCATTGCGAGAGTGGAAGAGAGGAACGCCGCGGAAACCGATGTCGCAAGTTTCAGTGCGCACCCCGTCTTGGCGCCGTCACAAATCATGCCGGATGTATTTGCAATCATATTCTGGATGGTGCCCTCCACCTGCTCGACGGTTCCTCCTTTGAGCCACGAAAGAGCGGCAGCCGCACCGGAACCTGCGGATATTGCACATCCGCAAAGGGCGGAAAGTCTGCCGATTTTCTGTTTGATAATAGTGTTGGTAATATGTGAGATGGCGATGGCTCTGCAGAGTCTGTCGTCATCGATATTGTTTTTTTGGCAATAAACCGCAACGGGAATAATCGATGTCAGACCGTTGTTGCCGCTTCCGCTGGAACTCATAACAGGCAGAGGTGCACCGTCCATACGGGCATCCGCCGCCGCTGCGGTGAGCATCATGGCGTTCTTCATATAACAGTCCGAAAAATCCCCGGACTCCTGAAGTTTCTTTCCGACTTTCAGACCGCATTCATTGTCCAGACCGTATTCCGCAATGGCGAGATTCATATCCACACCGTCTTTGAGGAAGGTAATCTCCTCATACGGCAGCTCTTCGATTCCGCGGATGATGTCGGCAATCTTGTATCCCGCGAGGTCATGCTCCGCACATGCGACCGTGACGAACGCGTTCTCGAGAAGGATTCCCTCGTGGTTTTCCACCAGAGTGAAATTGTCGTGTTTGCCGATAATGATCGCTCTTCCGAATACAGGAGCGGATGATTCGCCGCTTTTTCCGAAGACCTCCGCTTCCACATGCATGGAATTGTCGGTTCGGATTGCAACCGCATCGATTGCCCGTCGTTCCATGAGACGAAGCGCTTCCGCAATTCCCTCCTCGCATACCCTCGAGAAGACGGTCAATCCGTCGGAGCTTTGACACGCGACCGCTCCGAGCGCAATGGCGACGTCGATGCCTGCGAGTCTCGTTCCCGGAATCCCGACCCCCATGGTGTTTTTATACACATTGTTGCTGAGACGCACATGAATCTTCTCGATATTCGAGGATTTTTCGATTCCGGATGCCTCCTTGGCTCTCGCCACGGCAAGTGCGATTGCCACCGGCTCGGTACAACCGATCGCCGGTTTTACCTCCGCTCGTAAAGTCTTGATCAACGCTTCTTTTAAGTCCATCTTATCCCGCCTGCATGAATATTCTAATTCATATTAGGCGTATCATCGGATAATGTCAATCCGCATTGCCATTTTCCTTATCGTCCTATTCGCCATTATGTGTTTACATTTCAGTTTACATTTTGATAACATATAGAGCGACATACATAATAAAAAATTTTATCTATTATCATGTCAAAAATATGTTCTGATGTCGAAAATATGTTCCGCTACGGCAGAAAGGAGAGAATATGGGGTTGTTTCAGAGCAATAACCCGAAAGAGAAGAAAAATTCGGGCATTTTGGGCGCATTTGCGGTGGATGTCATCAAATGGGAGCCTGAGGATTCTGAATCTGCGGGGATTATATGCCACAAGTACGAGTATGAAGATTTTCCGAACGGTTCCTACCTGATTGTCGGACAATCTCAGATGGCTGTGTTCACAAACAATATGGGATTTGCGAAATCCGGCGAATCTCAGGAGCGTGGGCAAGCCCAGGTTCTGACCTTTGTCGGTCCCTGCAAGATCAAGCTGGAGACCGGAGACAGCAGATTTGCGCCTTTTCGAAATGTTTCGCATAAACTCACCGGAGGAGAGTCCGCATTCCACAGTACGGTCTACTTTATCAACACGACGTACATGACCGATTTGAATTGGGGCACGCAGAGCCCGATTGTCGTCCTCGATCCGGAGGAAGAGGTCAATGTTCACGTCCGCGCCTTCGGATACTTCGGAGCGCATATTGAAAAGGGAGAGAACGAAGAATCGATGCTCTCCGCGCGCAAATTTCTCGAGAAGGTCGTCGGAACCAAGTCGGATTATACGAGGCAGGACTTGGTGGGATTTATGCGTGCCAAAATTCTGGAATATGTTCCGGACATGCTCGCAAAAAATATGGTGGAGATGCATGTCGGCATTCTCAAAATCAGCACGAAAATCAGCGAATTCTCCGCGGCGATACGCGCGAAATTGGTCGAACATTTCAAAGATTTCGGCTTGACTCTCGATAATTTTTCCTTTCACAGCATCAATGCCCCGGACGAAGATCTTCGTGCGCTCAACGAGTCCAAAATCAACAGGAAGAAGGCATTGCTTGAGGCGGAGGCGAGTGCGGCGAAGATGGACATCGAATCCGCCGCGAGAGCCCGCATGCGAGAGCGCGAAGGCTACACTTATCAAGAGGAGCAGGGCTATGATGTCATGAAGAGCGCCGCATCCAATGAAGGAAGTGCAGGTAATCTGATGGGTGCGGGGATGGGAGTCGCAATGGGTCTCGGCGTCGGCAACGCTGTGGGCGCGGAGATGAGAAATATTGCGGGACAAACCCTTGGAAACACGCATGACGCGAATACTCCCCCGGCGGAACGCGGCAAACAATGCGCCGAATGCGGAAAAGAGAATCCTTCCGCATCCAAGTTCTGTTTGGAATGCGGTGCAAAATTTGTGCAGGGCGCGGTTTGTGGCGAATGCGGGAAGGAGATTCCGAGCGGTGCAAAGTTCTGCATGTATTGCGGAACGCCGATTCGCACCGGATGTCCGAGTTGCGGGGCGGAACTGCCGAGCGGTGCAAAATTTTGTCTCGAATGCGGAACCAAAATGTAGAGATGCAGGATAAGGAGGTATAGCGACTTATGGATTTTTACGGAGTGATATTGATCGGAGGATTGGTTTTGGTCATCCTGGCAGGACTCGGATTTGCAGGCGTTCGCTATACGGAGAGAACGCAGTCGAGGGCGGAGGAACTTCAGGCGAAAACCGTAAATACGACGCGTTTGTCCAAGCAGGTCGCCCATCTGATGCTCATGAGTTCGGACGACGGTGTAAAGGCGGCATTGAAGAATTTGAAAGAGAGAGTGGATTACAGCTCCAATACAAGTACCGAGAACTCTGTGGAACACGAGGCTGATTTTTCGGAAGCGCTTCTCGGGATTGAGCATGCAATCGCCGGGAAGGAAGAGCAGTCCGCTATCCTCGAAAAAATTGATGCGGCGACAAAGATTTGGAGTGCGCGCAACACATATCGT
>JAUMXJ010000014.1:7353-9903 GCA_030529205.1 Bacillota bacterium
GCCGGATTGTTTCATCGGATTGTGTTCGGTTCGCCGGACGGCGTAAAAAATACATCGGGTAGAGAGGAATAGGGAAGATGCTCGGGAACGGAATTGTCTGTCGCGGTTGCGGCAGTCCAAATGTCAAGTATGACAGCGCGAGAAGGTTTATCGTCTGCAGCCAGTGCGGTAGAGAAGAGGTATTCACCAGAGCAACGATGAATGCGAATGCGGAAGTGGTACTCGGAAAAGAGAATGCGTTGAAGTTTTTCAAGTCCGGAAAGTACGAAGATGCCTTTCATTATGCGAGAGGAGTACTGAATTTGCTGGAAGACAGCGCTCCGGCACTCTTCATTATGTCGTTCTATGAAGAGTTTGTCGCACTTAAAATGGGATATATGGCGCGTTTTTTTGAGAGCATCGCGGACGTGCCCCTCCTGTTTGATGAATTGGAGGAGTTGCGGGATCTCATCCTGTGTGTCGCCTCCAAAATGCTGGAGTTTGAGAAAGAGATTATTTCGCTGGTCACCAAAAATATGCAGGGAGAAGAGGATAAGGAAATTTTGCTGAAGTTTCTGGACGAACTTCTGCCGTACTTTATCAAAAAACGCGGTTCTGCAGACTTTTTTTCAAAGGAACTTGTCGAAATGTACAATGAGCTCGCAGGATACTGCGGGATTCCGCGAACGTGTTTTGCGCTTCTCAGCTCCATCGAATCAAACCCCGATTCGCCTTATTTCAGCAAAGCGTTTTACTTGAAAGACAAGACGAGATACTTTTATATGAACTATGTGATGCCGATCGGCGAGATCATCGAAGCGATGAATGAAGAATTCAGCGCGGAGTTCAAGTCTAAGTTTCTCGCCGTCTACAGAAAAAAGAAATGTAAATTTGAAAATGATATGAATGATTAGGAGGATGCATGTCAGAAGTTACGTCATATGACATCAATCGGGTTCGGTCCGATATTCAGGAGCTCGGCGACTATGTCTCCAAAGAGTTTCAGAATATGGGAAATGCGATTAATATCGTAAACAGTTCTTTGCACGGTGTTTCGGAGCGGCTCAATAAACTGTCGCGGGATTTTTACACCATGATTGAAGAGCAGAGACGCCATGCGGCTCTGCAAAATGCCAATACCAACTTGCTGCGCGTGAGACAGGAAATTGCGGACAAATTCAGCGGATACAAGGAAGTACGGGATACCATGCTGGGCGTACTTCAGGCGACGGATCTCGCGTTGGTCAGGACAACAACCATTTCACGCGTTTCAGAGGAGATTATGATTTCCACTCCGGAGTATTGGCTTGCTCCGTGCCTTGTCGCGGTAGCCGCGTGGATTGGAAATGACAGAGCGCTTGCGGAAAGAGCGATTGAAGAGGCGATGAAGAGAGATGAGGAAAAGACCGCAATCACGATGGCATTGATCTGCAGAAGAGCCGGCAGGACGCAGACCTGTTACGAGTGGCTGTCCATTTATTTCAGCAAGCAGAGCTTCGACAGTTTTTCCGAGGGCAGTCTGGCGTATATCGACGCCTATGTCAACGGGGTCTTCGGCTCAGATGAGAAGAATGTGTGCGGCGATTACATCGTCAAGTGGATGAATGAAGTAAAAAAGGACAACAATCAGCTCGAACTCGAACAAATTAAAAAATGGTCTTCGTACTATCAAATGTTCAAGCATGATTTGCGGGAGGACTATCCGCATATGAACCATGCGGTGGAGGAGTTTTCGCAGATCGACGATGTCGTGGGAAGAATCAATTCCGTCGACGGAATCCGAAATCATTTCTCCTCAATCGCGCATGTCGATATCAATACGGAAGTTTTGAGAAAGAAGGTGGACAGCAATCTCATCGACCTGATAGAGAGGTATGACAGCAAGGAAGATTTGTTGAGAACGGAAGAACTGATGTGGATGAAGGCGGTGGAATTCGGAGGAGATACCGAGAGGGCGACGGATTTCATCATCGAGAAGAAAAAGAGAGAACAGCAGGAGAGGCTGAATCTGGTGGAACAGATGACCAATAAATTCTTCCGCGGCGAAGAACACAATATTTCCGAGAAGAGAACCGCCGTCACATTCCTGCAGGGATATATCGAAAAAGCCTTTGATGCATATGTAAATAAGAATGTGGAATCATTCCCGGAGGAGATTCATTTCAATGTCGGAGAATGGTCGGGCAGCACCTCGGATGCGAGCAATATTCCTCAGTTGATGAAGGACTATGAGCAGTCGGAGAATGCCCGTCGACAGACGGAGTTGGCGGCGGCGCCCGTCGGGAAGCCGAAATTGATGCTGGGTTATGCGGTGGCGCTCGGAATTGTCGGGCTCCTGACCTTGACCTACTATATCGGAATCGCAGGAATCGCAGCGGCACTGTACTTCTTCTTTGTCAAAAAGAAAAAAGCCGAAGAGGAATTGGTGACATATCTGAATGAGGTAAATCGCAAATATGACGGCCGCATCGTGGAGGGCAAGGCGAAGATCGCAGGAATTGCGAATGAATGGAGCGACGCGCGAAGCAAAGTGGAAGATTATAAAAAGAATCCGACCAAGAAAATCGTTCC
>JAUMXJ010000014.1:9916-13457 GCA_030529205.1 Bacillota bacterium
TAGGTAAATGCGTTAAGAAGTAAAAGTATGATTAATAGGTAAATGCGAGATAAGGAGAGTGAATACGGATATGGATGAAAATATGGATACAAAGATGAATGTCGAACCGAATCTCGACGCGGATCTCGATACGGATATGGATGAAGATCTTATGGCGCTCGCTGCGGAATTCGGCGGAGAGGATTTGCAGATGCTCGAGCGCGAGAAGGTGGTTTTGACTCAGAGTCTGGAGGGTTTTGCTAGTTGTTTCCCGGATTGGGATCTGCATCCTCCGGTTCGCAGGAAATAGGGTTTCGGTAAGAATCGATCAAAAGTCGCGATGACCTTCGTCATAGCGACTTTTTTCGTCCCCAGAGTCCGGCGACCTCCGCTTTGCTGAGTTCTCTATAGTACCCCGTCTTGAGTTTGCCGAGTTTGATATGCATAATCCGGATTCTCTTCAGAGCGATTACTTTGAGTCCCACCGCTTCAAACATTCTGCGCACCTGTCGATTGAGTCCCTGTGTGAGGACAATCAGCGCTTCGTCTCCGGCGGTTCCGGTTTTTTCCGCTTTTTTGGCTCTGACGAGCACCTGCTCGTTTTTCTCCGGGTTGAAAATTTCCACGCCGTCGAGAAGTTGGGCGAGTTGACCGTCGGTGACTTCTTTGTTGAGTCGGACATGATATTCCTTCTGGTGTTCGTGTTCCGCACGCAACACGCGGTTGACGACATCGCCGTCGTTCGTCAGAAGAATCAGTCCCTCCGAGTCCTTGTCCAGTCTGCCGATCGGAAAAATGCGCTCGGGATATCCGATATAGGAAATGATATTGTCCTTCACTCTCAAATCCGTTGTACAGGTGATTCCGACGGGTTTGTTGAATGCGAGATACACTTTCTTGGGGGGAGCGCCGAGCGTCTTTCCGTCCACAGTCACTTTTTGTCCCTGCATGACGATGTCTCCGAGCACGGCGATGCGGCCCGCAATTTTGACTCTTCCCTCGGCGATCATTTTGTCCGCTTCTCTTCTGGAACAGTTTCCTTTTTCGGAAATATATCGATTGATTCTCATAATCCTCACCCAAGTCGTATTTTGTAATATCATATCTTCATCGTCCTTCCCGTGTCAACAACACGAAATTTGCGGTTGATATACCGTTTGAAATGTGATTAAATCTCCTAAAGGGGAGAGGATGTACACAAGCATAGAGAATAAGGATAAATTGAATAGAGATCTCTGGATTGAGGTGGATCTTGAGGCGATTGCGCACAATATGCGGGTCGTTCGCAAGCTCGCACGTTCACCCATCGTTTCCGCGGTGGTCAAGGCGGACGGATACGGTCACGGTGCGGTCGCCGTGGGGCGTACGCTGTTGGAAAACGGTGCGGATCGTTTTGCCGTCGCCACTGCGGATGAGGCTTACGAACTGCGCGATGCTTTTCCGGATGTCCCTATCCTGATACTCGGCGAAGTGGAAGTCCATCTGGCTCCCGTTCTTGCGGAAAAGAAGATCGCCGTTACGGTAACGACTCCGCAGAAATTGGCACGGTTTGCCGAAGCGTTGTGCGCGGATGCTTCTCGCGCTTCCGCTTATGCATACGCCAATCCCCTCATCGTGCATATCAAGGTCGACACGGGCATGGGCCGCATCGGATGCGAACCCACCGAAGAAATGGCGGCGGAATGGGAAGCTGTCGCGGGAATTGCCGTTCGCAGCCATGTTGAAATCGAGGGTATTTTTTCTCATTTTGCGAAGGCGGATGATGCGGACAAGCGTTTCTCGCATTTGCAGGCCAAGCGTTTCACGGCTTTTGTCGAGATGTTGAAGGACAGGGGGATTGAACCGCCGATTAAGCATATGGCAAATTCCGCTGCCGTGATGGAGCTTCCCGAATACCATTTTGATATGGTGCGTGCGGGGATTCTGATCTTCGGCATGACGCCGACGGGGGAGAAGTTGCCTGAATTGCGTCCGGCGCTCTCCATCAAATCGAGGGCGATTTTTGTCAAGACGATTCCGGAGGATATGGGAATCGGGTATTCGCACTCCTATACCGCGCGCAAAGGGAGCAGGATTGTGACCGTGCCCGCGGGTTATGCGGACGGGATCTCCAGATTGCTCAGCAATAAGATGGATGTCCTGATCGGCGGAAAAAGATGTCGGCAGGTCGGAAACATCTGTATGGATCATTTGATGGTGCTCGGGCATGAGGACGTGCAGGCGGGAGACGAGATTGTAATTGCGGGATATCAGGAAGTTCCGGGCTTTCCGGGGCATGGAGAATGCATCGCGATCGAAGAGCTGGCGCGGGAGATGGGGACGCTCAATTACGAGATTATCTGTATGCTCAGCAAGCGTATTCCGAGGGTATATATCAAGCGACAGCATGCGTAATAGGTTCTTTCGTTCCGTTTGTTTGCTTTTGTATTTTTTTTGTGCGCTTTGAACGGAGTTTCGTCGCACTTTTATTGTGCTTTCAGCTCGCTTTTATGTTTCAAAAAATCATTGAGTTTTAACATAATCCGCATATCATTCGGCGCGCACAGGGGGTATAATGGGCTCAGTTCAATTGGCAGGAGAAAAGGATGAAAAACAAAGGAATCCATGACAAGTTTCCTTTTGAAAAAGAAGAAATATTGGGGACCGGGATTACGACCGCGTCTCCGCAAGATGTGTATCAGTTTTGTAAGACCGTTTTTGATCAAGGTGCGCCCGCACCGGTTAAGATATATACGCCGAATCCTGAAATTGTGATGAAAGCGGAAAAAGACGAACAATACCGCAGTGTTCTCAACCGGGGAGTCCTGGTCGTACCGGACGGAATCGGGGTTGTTCTCGCCTCCAGGTTTCGATTCGGAAAAATCAAAAAGAGAATCACGGGCATTGATTTGTTGGAGCATCTGCTTTCCGTTGCCGCCGAGTCCGGCAAGAGCGTCTACTTGCTGGGGTCTCGTCCCGGAGTTGCCGAAACGGCGGGCGTGAAGATGCTGGAGAAGTATCCGGGTCTGATTGTTTCGGGAACCCATCACGGATATTACAATGATGAGGAAGAAGAGCGACTTGTGGATCAAATCGAAGCGGCGAAGCCTGATTTGCTGGTGGTTGCGCTGGGCGCGCCCAAGCAGGAAATCTTCATCGACAGATATGCGGATCGGATCGGAATCAACGCGGCAATCGGCGTCGGCGGCGCTTTGGATGTATGGTCGGGCAATGTCGAGCGCGCTCCGAAGTTTCTGTCGCGAATCGGGCTTGAGTGGCTGTATCGCGTCATCAAGCAGCCGTCGCGCATTCCGAGACTTGCAATCATCCCGAAATTTGTCTTCAAGTCCTTGTTTACCAGAAAGTAGGAGGCATGGACGACCGCACCTGATTTTTGTGCACGCCTGTGCTTGAAATTCGTGCGTTCGATGCTTGAAATTCATGCGTTCGCATGTTCGAATTTCGTGTATCCGCATGCTCGAATTCAGAAAAAAAGTTTTGCATGATGAAATGAATTGTGATATAATTCGCCATATTGAAGAGACATGCGCGTGTGGCGAAATTGGCAGACGCACTAGACTTA
>JAUMXJ010000015.1:0-6760 GCA_030529205.1 Bacillota bacterium
TAGAGAATACGGGGACAAAAAATTCGGGGTGTTGGGATTTCCGTGCAATCAGTTCGGAGGACAGGATCCCGGCACGGATGAAGAGATTCAGAATTTTTGCAAATTGAACTATGATGTGACATTCCCCGTCATGGCGAAAGTCAATGTAAACGGCGCTCAGGCAGATCCGCTCTTCGTATACTTAAAAGAGCAGAAAGGCGGCATATTCGGAGACGCGATTAAGTGGAATTTCAGTAAATTTTTGATCGATCGAAAAGGGGAGGTTGTGAATCGTTATGCGCCGCAAACCAAACCCGAGCAAATTCGCGAAGATATACTAAAAATACTCACAGAGACTCCATAAGGAAGAGAATCCATTTGCTTAAGCTTTTGAAGATTCATTTGCTTAAGCTTTCGGTGTTTGAACGATAATCAGAAAATAAAGGGACAGGACTAATGGACAGAAAGTATACGGATTGTAGTACGGAAGAGCTCTATCGGTTTTATTTGGAAGATTTTTTTGAACTTCCCGACAACGGAAGATCGTTTACCGACGAGTTGAAACAAGAAGCAAAGTATGAGGAAGACTTTAAGTTTCGCACAGCAGTCGACTTTTTGTCTCTGGTTTCACATGCGGTGATTACGCCGATGGACAAGCTTTTATCCGATACCATGGATATGCTGGAGCGCACGACCGCGCTGGAGCAATGGCAGTTTGTCGCACATTGTTGGAATATTATCGCAACGCTGTATTCGCAGGTCAGAATGTATGAGAGAGCGGTGGAGTGTTTTACCAGAGCGACTTTGATTGAATCCCGACACGGCTTGTCCTCCATTACCCTGGTCGCATACTTCAATATGTCCATTATTTTTTACGAGATGGAGCTGTATAAAAGGGCATTGGAGTATTCGAAAAAATCGAATGAGATTTTGAAAGACCACCATCAATCCAATAAGAGATTCAAGTTGAAACTGTTCAACAATTATTGCATTTCGCTTCAGATTATTTCATCCATGGAGGCCGGGGAGGCGGAGCAGGAAGAAGCGGATAAAATCTATGAAGAGCTTCGTTCTTTTGATCTTACGGGATTCCCGAACTATCAAATCTGCCATTACTACACCACTCTGTTTTTGTATCAGCTTGTTCTTTACGGGAAAGGAAAATGCGCCTTCGAAGAGTGTCGGACGCTTTTTTTGAAGGCGGGCGAGTATGTGAACCGGGGGCGTGAATTTGAGATTGCACCGTATTACTTCGTCTATGTTTATTCCTGTATGAAACGAAAGGTCGATCCGAAATTGTTCGAAGAGGAAATCCGGCTTTTGGAGCAGGTGCTTCCGACATCACAACCGAAGATCAACATGGAATGTATTGAACTGATAATCGACTACTACAAATTGACGGGCAACGTCTCCAAGGTTGAAGAGTGGAAAGATTTGTATATTGAAGCGCTGAGGGCGACAGTAGCGGACCAGAAGGAGCAGCAGAAAAATTCGGTGGAGCTCGTGGAAACGCTTCTATTGGATGCGGGCATTTCAAATGAGGTGGGCAGTCAGAATTCGGAGCTGAAGATTCTCTACCGAGAAGCTTTGAAAATCAAAGGCCAGCTGCAGGAAGCGTATCATAGGATTGAAAGTATCAATAAAATCGGAAGGCAGCTCACCGCGACCTCCAATCTCAACGAAGTGATCACGGAGTTTCACGAAGTGCTCAAGGAGCACTTCGAAGTGGACTCTTTTGCGCTTTTGGTTGCGGATTTTGAAAAGAATCAATTGCGCACACAAATTTTCTCCTATAACGGTGCATTGCAGCCGGAGGCGACAATCGATTTTGACGATCCCGACAGTCTGAGTGCCAAATGTTTCAGAACCAATAAGATCATATGTCTCGAACGAAAGAACGATGCCATTGTCAAGCGTCTGAAGATGAAGGAATCCATTCCGATGCATTCCGCCGTCTATCTTCCGCTTTCCGTTGAGGATCGTGTCATCGGGGTGTATACAATCCAACATCGTGACTATGATGTGTATAAACAGGACTTGGAATTCTTGGAGGCACTTGCACCGTTTTTTTCCATCGCGCTCAATAATGCACTGCGGTCATGGGGATTGGAAAAAGAAATTCATTCCCATATCATCACGCAGAATCAGCTTGAAATCGCGAATAAGAATCTGGTGCGGATCTCTTTTCTGGACGCGATTTCGAGAATCGCGTCATCGGTTTGATCAATCAGGCGAATTTGACCGGGTCGACGGTTTCCACATTTATGATCGATGTGGACAATTTCAAATTGTACAATGATACCTACGGACATCTCGAGGGAGATGAGGTGCTGAAGAGCGTCGCAAATATTTTCAAGAATCATATGGATTTGAGAGACGGCCTCTCCGCTCGCTTCGGAGGGGAGGAATTTGTCGGAGCGTGCACCGGACTGACATTTGAGGAAAGTCAGGATTTGGCGGAAAGAATTCGCGCATGTGTGTACGATTTGAACATCGAACATATTCACAGTCCGTTGGGGAGGCTCACGGTCAGCATCGGCGTATCCTTTGCGAAAGGAATCGATTCTTCCAGAAAGTCCGAGCTGATGAGGCTTGCCGATGTGCTGTTGTATCATGCGAAAAACTCCGGAAAAAACAGGGTGGTCATCGACTACCTCAATCGATCCGAGTAGAGTGCCGCAATTTTATTTGTAGCGGACAAGCTCAATATAGAGGTTTCCGTCACGGCGTTCGACCGTAGCGGCATCCGTCATCATGGAAAGCAATGTCACTTCGTCCTCCGTGTCATGAGACCCCATGATTTGCCAGTAGTACTCTTCGATGGCCGGCTGCCGCGGTTTGTTGAATGCGGTGTTGAGGAATTCCGCTCTCTCATCGGTGATATTGGTATTGTAGTCCACAAGTTTGATAATGGATTTATCCGACAGAATTTCGACACTGAATTCGACTTTATTGGTATCCGTGTTCAAGAACATGGTGGTCAACTCGTCGATGAGTTTGGCTATTTTTTTGGATTCATGTCTCATAACCGCTCCTTTTTGTGTTCCTTTTTAATGCTCCTTTTTGCCGCACCCTACCATTTGTTGGACTTCTTACTTTCTTTCATAAGAGATGAAATAATCGGCAGAATCATTGCGGCGACAAGTCCGCCTCCGAACCCGTTGTTGTAGAGGTTGATTCCGCCCTGGATAATCCCGATGTTCAATACCACCGCGAGGTGAATCATTCCGGCGACCATACCCATAATCGGACCGTAGGTGCCCGCGATGGGAGACAGGGTGGTGGAAAACAGCATGGTCATCAGTATCGGAGTGGACGAGATATCAAATTCGTAAAACACGACCGCCAGCGAGACGCCGATCATAATCGGAAGTGCGTTTTTCGGGTGTTTACCGAACGCGGAGAACCCCACAACCGTAAAGATTCCGGCGATAATCGGGCCGTTGATCACACCTCCGAGGAGGAGTACCGCGGTGATGGAGATTATCCCCATGATTCCCATGTTCAGAAATGTATAATCATATCCCCTGAGAACAGTGAAATCGGTGATGGAACGTCCCTTGTGCACAAAGATTTTATGATATTCCCTGTATATTTTCGGGTTGATTCGAAGTGCGATATAGATGAAGTACCCCATGGCGGAATACATCATGAGAATCACCGGAACGGAGTTGGCGGTGCTGATGTGCAGGACGGGATCCACAACCATATTGAAACTGCGCAGAATCGAGGTGAGTACCGTGCCGATGATTCCCGCGGTGAATCCGACATTATAGAGGTTGAATCCGTCGTGAAATTTCAGCATGGTTGAAGAGAGAGGCATGACGATAAACCCGATTGCGGTTCCGAGAATCATCCCCATAAATTGCGCCACGCCGTCATTGAGCATGACGTCGCTGTTGGCGATGAAGCTGACCATCGGCGCCAACGCGGTTGCGAACATCGATACCAGAAAGACGTTTTGAAACGGGATGTTCTGGTTTTTGGAATACAGATATCCGCCCAGGTAAATCGGCAGGATATTGAGTATGGTCTTGCCGAAAAAAGAAAATCCGATGACCGTGAAAAAAGCCGCTATCATGAGTCCTCCGGCAGGCATTTTCAGCTGGTACAGGAGGTAGAGATTGAAGAAAGAAATCAAAGCGACATTAATCAGCGTCGGACCGATTCCTCCGATTTCAAAAAAATCCGTAATGAGCAGTGCGGAGGAGTTCAAAATACTTCCGAGACCGTTTTTCATACGGTCGTAGCCCCCGAAGACGGAGCCCGCTTCAACGCACGACAAAATGATTCCCATCAGCATAAATACGATCGGGAATGCGAGCATAAACATCAATACTTTTTTGGTGTACTGATCCAGTATTTTTCGGTTTGCTTGTTTTAATTCCATATCATCCTCGGAGTAAATTTGGTGTAAAACCGATCAAGATACATACAAAATTTGTTACTTATAGCTATTGTACCAAATAATAACGCAGTTTTTTTGGAATTTTTTTTGATTTTGGTATAATGGCGATATGAAAATTGTTATTGTGGGAAACGGGAAAGTCGGACACACCCTTGCGGGCATGCTCTCGCGGGAGGGACATGATATCGTCGTCATCGATTCAAGCTCGGAGAGCTTCAGAACGCTCGAAGCGGATCATGACGTCATCTATCTGCAGGGAAGTGCTTTGAGTTACGAGCTTCAGAAGCAGGCGGGAGTCGGGGAGGCGGATGTCTTAATCGCGGTCACTTCGACCGATGAAGTCAATGTTCTCTGCTGTCTGATTGCCAGAAAACTTGGCGCAAAGAATACCATTGCGCGCGTAAGAGATCCGGAATTTGAAAATCAGTTACATATATTTAAGAACGAGTTGGGGCTCAGTCAGAGCGTGAACCCGGAGAAGAATACCGCAACGGAGATTACGAGAATTCTCCACAATCCGAATGCGCTGAAAATCGATTCTTTTGCGGGCGGAAGGATTGAGATGGTAGAACTCAAAATCTCCGAAGAATGTCCGCTGGCGGGAAGAAAAATCAAGGATTTCCATATCAAGGGACTGACAAATTTTATGATTTGTGCGGTTGAGCGGGAAAATGAAGTCTATATCCCGAACGGAGATTTTGTGGTCGAATCCGGTGATAAGGTCCATGTGTCGGTTGAAACGGATAAGCTCAGTATGCTTTTTAGAGGTTTTAAAATGGATATAAAACCGCTGAAAAACATCCTGATTGTCGGAGGCGGTAAGATCTCTTACTACCTTTCCAAAATGCTGATTGAGAACCATATGAATGTCACCATCATCGAAAAGAACGAGGAGAGATGCAAGTTTTTATCCAGTCAGTTTGACAATCTGAAAGTGGTTTTCGGCGACGCGTCAAAAGAGAGCACCTTGGCGGATGTGGATTTTAAGAATACCGATGCGTTTGTCGCATTGACCAATATTGACGAGGAAAATCTTGTTATGTCCCTGTATGCGGGATATCATAAATGCCGCAAGGTCATCACCAAGGTCAACCGCCTTTCCTACCTGGATGCCTTTCAAGGGACGGCGATCGACACCGTCATCAGTCCGAAAATGCTCGTCTCACAGGAGATGCTGAAAATGGTGCGAGCGATTGCAGCCAGCGGCGAGAGCAGCATTCGGGCGCTTTACAAAATCGGAGATATCGCTCTGGAAGAAAATTCGGCGGAGGCGCTCGAGTTTGAAGCGTTGGAAGACACCAAGTACCTCGGGGTGCCGCTTATGGATCTTCCGATTAAAAAGAATATTCTTCTGGTTTGTATCAGCAGGAAAAACAAGACCATTATTCCAAAGGGAGCCGATTGCATCAAGAAAGGCGACATTGTCGTGCTTGTGACGAAGGATCGAATCATCAACTCCCTCAATGAAATTTTTGCTTAGGTGAAACGGCATGAACTATAGATTTATTTTACAAACGCTCGGAAAGGCGATTTTGATCGAGGCGGGGGCATTGATGAGTGCGCTTGCCGTCGCGTTCTACTATGGAGAAGAGACTTATCAGGCTTTCGCCGTGACGATTTTTCTCCTGTTCTGTATCGGCGGGGCGATGGTATCCGTAAAACTGAAGGAAAAGCAGGTGCGTCCTCTGGACGGTCTGGTGGTCGTTTCTCTCTGTTGGATTTCGCTTACTTTTCTCGGTGCCATTCCGTTCATGCTCACCGGGTCGATTCCGTCTCTTGCGGATGCATTTTTTGAAACCGCCTCGGGATTGACGACCACGGGAGCGAGTATTATCGAGGATTATTCGGTCTTCGGACGAGCGGAGCTTTATTGGCGCAGTCTCACGAACTGGATCGGCGGCATGGGGGTTATCGTGCTGCTCCTCACCCTCAGCAACAAGGGGGGGAAGGGTGTCCTGCACGTCCTCAGGGCGGAAGTTCCGGGACCGACCGTCGAAAAAATCGTTCCCAAAATGCGAAAGACGGCGATTATTCTATACAAAATATACATTTTTATCACGCTTGCGGAGGTTCTTTCTCTGTGCGTGGCCGGTCTCAGTTTTTATGAGAGTCTCGTGCTCTCGTTCGCCACAGCCGGCACGGGCGGCTTTACCATAACTGCCCTCAGCGTGGGCGCATATAGTCCCGCTGTGCACTGGATTGTCGGAACCTTTATGATTATTTTCGGCATCAATTTTTCCGTGTATTTCTACATCATACTCGGAAAATTCGGCAAAGTATTCAAGCATGAGGAGACAAGGGCGTTTTTGACGATTGTCTTTCTTTCCGTTGTACTCATTGCCTTCAATATCGCGCCGCTCTACGGAAATTGGT
>JAUMXJ010000015.1:6801-13392 GCA_030529205.1 Bacillota bacterium
AGAGACGCGTTTTTTCAGACGACCTCGATTGTCAGTACATCCGGATTTGCAACGGCGGATTTCAATCTGTGGCCGATGTTTTCTAAGGGCATTCTGGTCGCGTTGATGCTGATCGGGGCTTCCTCCGGCTCGACCGCCGGGGGGCTCAAGGTTTCAAGGCTTCTGATTCTCTACAAGGCAATGAAGATCAGGGTGTTGAAAATTGTAAACAATAATACGTATCGTGTGGTCAAGCTGGACGGAGCTCTGGTGGATGAAAGCGTCGTCAACAATACACTTGTCTACTTCACGATTTTCTCGTTTTTGCAGTTTATTTCATTTTTGATTCTCTCTTTGGACAATAAGGATTTCGTCACCACCTCGACTGCCGTAATCGCGTGTTTCAACAATATCGGACCGGGACTCGGAGAGGTCGGTCCTACGGGGAACTTCGCGATGTTCTCGGACTGGGCGAAATGGCTGCTGTCGCTCGACATGCTCCTCGGAAGGCTTGAAATCTATCCGCTTGTCGTCTTCTTCGGCAGAGGAATTCGAAGTATTACCGGGGTACGGGGAATCAATATCTATCATAGATCGTAGACAATTCGCGAAGTACAGATAATCCACAAAGTCAGATAATTCGCTGATGAAAACAAAAAGGGCGGCACGCAATCGTACCGCCCGGGCTTTTTATTTTGATTATTTGTATATCAGGATATGTGCACGGGAACCGCTATTCCTCTCTTTCTTTTCCGTAGAATGCAACTGCGAGCATGCCCGGACCTACATGGGTTGCGATTGTGATGTGGAGATTGACCAACATAAACTCCGCTTCCGGAAATTTTGTGCGTAAAATTCTCTCGAGTTCCAGCGCATCCGTTTCACAATCCGCATGCCCGATTCCGATGACGGATCCGAAATCCGGATCGTATCGCTGCACGACTTTATCGGATAATGTTTCAATCGATTTTCGTCTTCCGCGCACCTTTCCCGCCGGAACGATACGGCCCAGCCTGTCTATGGTGAGGGTCGGTTTGATGTTCAGAGTGGTTCCGATCATCGCAACCATCGGAGAAATTCGTCCCCCATCCTTCAGGAATTTCAGTCCGTCCACTCCGAACCAGTGGTTGACATGCATTTTGATTCGATCGAGATGTTCCGCCACCTCTGCCCCGCTTTTTCCCGCTCTGACCATTTTGACCGCTTCCATACAGCAGATGGAAAGCCCGATCGACGCGGAGAGGGTATCGACGATATAAATTTTTGCATCGGGATATTCCGCTTTGACTTGCATAGCGGCAAGAGTGGATGAATTGTGCACACCGCCGAGGGCGCTGGAAAATCCGCAGTACACGATTTCGTGCCCCGCTTCGATAAATTCGGTGTACAGAGCGGCAAATCGATTCGGGGTCACCATGGAAGTACGCGGCTTGATTCCCGCACGGATGTCGACATAAAACTGCTTTAAATCATATGAGACTCCGAAGTCATCAATCAGAGTTTTTCCGCCAAGATCGATGTAACAAGGAAGAATATGAAAAATATCCTTGTTCTCTTCAAGAAAGGAAAGAGGGAAATCACAACTGGAGTCGGTAACTAATTTTACACCCATAAATTCTCCTATTCATTAAGTATTCTCAATTGCATTTGTGTTGAATCTGTAAGCCACATGATGTGATATCGAGAAAATTCCCGATTTATTTGATTGCAATCCTCAGATATTTCTTCTTTCCGACTTTGAGGACAAACTCGCTTCCGACGCCGACTTCCAGGCGTTGATCCACAATCTGTACTTTTTCTCCGTCGACCTGTACACCTCCCTGTGTAATCAATCTTCTAGCTTCGGATTTCGACGCGGCCATTTTGCTGAGGGCGAGGATGTCGGTTACGAGCACGCTCTTTACGCTCCCTTCCACCGGTGCTTCCAGATCCGCATATGCGATTTCCGCAAGAGGCGCATCATCGCTGACACCGCCTGAAAACATTGCCTTGGCGGCATCGACCGCACTGTTTGCTTCCTCTTCGCCATGGACGAGTTTGGTCACTTCGTAAGCCATGCGTTTTTTGGCAGCCACGATGTCTTCCTCGATCATGTTCTTGATTTCCTCAAGCGGAAGCTTGGTGAACAGTTTCAGAAGAGTTTCCACATCGCCGTCCTGAACATTGTAAAAGTATTGGTAGAAATCGTAGGAGCTGGTTCTGTCTTTTGCTACCCACAGCGCCCCTTTCTCGGTTTTCCCCATTTTTTTGCCGTCGGATGTCATGAGCAGAGGGTTGGTCATGCCATAGTATGCAAGCCTCTCCGTTCCCGCAAGAAAATCGAGTTTTCGACCGAGGTTGACGCCCGCGACAATATTGCCCCATTGATCGGATCCGCCGATTTCAAGGGTACATCCGTATTTTCTGTTCAAATGGACGAAGTCGTAAGCCTGCATGAGCATGTAACCCATTTCCAGGAATGTCAGGCCGCCCTCTTCAATGCGTTTCGCGTATGCGTCCGCCTGCAGCATGGTATTGACATTGAAGTGTATCCCGACGTCTCTGAGGAAGTCGATGTAATCGTACCCGTTCATCCACTCCGCATTGTTGACGATGATGGCTGCATTGTCTCCTTCGCTGATAATGAATTTTTTTGCGATTTCCGCAACCTCCGCAACATTATGTGCGACCTGTTCCCTTGTCATCATCTGACGCATATCGGTCTTTCCGGACGGGTCTCCGACCATACCTGTCGCACCGCCGATCAGAAGGATTCCCTTGTTTCCGGCATCTTGGAGGTATCGGAACACCATGAGCGCAAAAAAGTGCCCTATATGTAAGCTGTCAGCAGTCGGATCAATGCCCAGATAGAATGTAAAAGGTTTGTCCGAATTGAGTAGGGTCTTGATTTCCTCTTCGTGGGTCAGCTGATAAATGTAGCCGCGTTCTTTTAGTGTTTCAAATAGATTTTTCATTACAATCCTCCATTTTTGAATTATACCATAGAGTTGAAATGTTCCATACAAAAAATGCAAACCCCCCATACCTCGCGGAGTAGGTGTGGAGGGTCATCGATGTACGACGAAAACCTGGATTTCGAAAGCGCACTCCTTTTGGAGCGGATTATCTTTGGTTGCCTACTTTTAACTTCTTTCGAATCCGAGGTATCTTGAGCCTTGGAAAGTCAGCATGCCGAATTCCTGTTCATCGATCATGTCAAAGTCCTCTTTGTCCACTTCGAATGTCATTTTGTCGCCGCTTTCCACCGCAAAGGTCAAGTAGTACCGGCAGTGTCTGTGATTACGAGAACCAAGATAAAAATACCTACAAAAATCAACATAAAAGTACCCATGCATCTCCTCCGCTTTCATTGTACCTGATTCATATGTCAAAAGATATAGTTTTTGTTATAACTTTTTCATTTATGTTTTTATTTGCGCGGCAGTCCGTTTGAATTATTCGGGGGAATATTGCAAGTAGATACCGTATTGTGTATGATTAACTTCGGAGGTTATATGAGTAGTTTTTTTGAGAAATTTTTCAAGCTGAAAGAAAACGGCACAAATGTCAGAACAGAGTTCATCGCAGGGCTTACGACGTTTATGACAATGGCCTATATTTTGATTGTCAACCCGGAAATCCTCTCCGCAACAGGGATGGATCCGGGGAAGGTATTCACTGCAACAGCTATTTCGGCTGTAATCGGAACATTGGTGATGGCACTCCTGGCGAATCTGCCTTTTGCACTCGCTCCGGGGATGGGTCTGAATGCCTTTTTTGCTTTTTCCGTCTGCATCGGGATGGGAAAATCCTTCTCGTTTGCACTCACGGCGGTATTCCTGGAAGGGATTATTTTTATTCTTCTCTCTTTATTTAACGTGAGAGAAGCCATCATCAAGTCCATTCCGAACAATATCAAGAAAGCGGTTTCCGTGGGAATCGGATTGTTTATTGCGTTCATCGGACTTGCCAATGCGGGAATCATCGTCGACAATCCGGCAACTTTCGTCGGCCTCGGAAATGTACTGGAAGGAACTGCGCTTCTCGCCATCATCGGTATCGTCGTCGCCGGCGTCCTTCTTGCATTCAATATCAAGGGCGCGCTGTTCATCTCAATTATTCTGACGACCATCATCGGAATCCCGATGGGTATCACTCAGCTGCCCGAAAAATACATCGACATGCCTTCCGCTCCTTATTTTTTGAGCTTCGAGTGGAGTGAGATCTTCTCAAAGGACATGATTTTCGTATTGATTACGTTCCTGTTTGTGGATATTTTTGATACAGTGGGTACTCTTGTGGGTGTTGCCACAAAGGCGAAAATATTGACTCCAAGCGGTGAAGTTCCGCGCGCAAAGCAGGCGTTGTTCGCTGATGCCGTTGCAACCACTGCGGGTGCGGTTCTCGGCACTTCCACCGTTACCACTTATGTCGAGTCCGCGGCAGGCGTTGCGGAGGGCGGCAAAACCGGCCTTACAGCGTTCTTTACGGCTCTCTTCTTCCTGGCGGCGCTGCTCTTTTCGCCGATTTTCCTCATCATTCCGGGTGCTGCAACCGCTCCGGTTCTTGTCCTCGTCGGCTTGTTCATGTTGTCGCCGGTCAAGGAAATCAATTTTGAGGATTACACGGAAGCGCTTCCGGCATTTATCGCCATCATTATGATGCCGCTCACATATTCGATTGCAAACGGGATTGTATTCGGAATTCTGTCCTATGTTGCAGTGAAAGTTTTCGCATTCAGATTCAAGGATGTTCCGATTTTCACATACCTCTTGGCGCTCCTGTTCGTCGCAAAACTGTACTTCGGGTAGTGTCGAATCTTTCGGAAAAACAACGAATAAATAGAAAAAAAGACATAAAAAATATGGAAAGCACGCTGAAAACGGCGTGCTTTCTTGTGATATAATGACTGCGTTGGAGGCATTGTGGAAGACATTGTTTTTGGAAGTGGAATTGTCACGCGTTCGCATCTTCTGAAGTATATCAATAACAGAAAATACATCATCATCGCGGATTCCGAAGTATATGCGCGCTATCCGGAAATATTCGACGGGCTGCAAGTTTTTTGTGCTCCTTCCGGAGAGGAGGCGAAGTCCTTTGAAACCTATATCGAGATGGTGACGGCGTGTAATATCGCCTATCTCACGAGAGGGGGTGTTGTTGTCGCGGTGGGCGGAGGAGCGGTTCTCGATGCGGCCGGATTCTTGGCGTCCACATATAAGCGCGGTGTCTCCCTGATTAAAGTGCCCACTACCGTAATCGCAATGTGTGATGCCGCCATAGGAGGAAAAAATGCGATCAATTCGCACTCGGCGAAAAATGAAATAGGGACCTTCTACAGCGCCGAGATCATCCTGGGAGATATCGACTTCTTACACACCTTGCCCGACGAGGAAATCAGAGCCGGGTTGGGTGAGATGATAAAATATGCGATAGGATTTGCCCCTGAAATGCTCGAGACACTCCAAGATTTGAAATTCGACGATATGGATTCCCTGCTCGGATTGATTCGCCGGGCTGCCGAGCTGAAGCAAAAGATTGTGGAAGCGGATTTTCGGGAGAGCGGAGACAGGAAACTGTTGAATTTCGGACATACGCTGGCGCATGCCATCGAGTTTGCGACGGATTTCAAAGTCAGTCACGGCAGTGCGGTCGCCGTCGGAGTGTACTATATGTCGCGCTGGGCGCACCGCGAGGGAAGATTGCAGGAGGCGGATATGGACTTGATTGATCGCTGCTATGATCATCTGAATCTTCCGCGGGAGTTGCCGAGAAACTGCAATAAGAATGTCGTGTTTTCTCATGTCCTCAGCGATAAAAAAATGGTCGGCGACGACATCGACCTGGTGAAACTGTATGAGCTCGGAAGCTTGGAAATTGTACGCACATCGCTGGATGCGTTTTATGACGGGATTTTTAAAGATTCGTTTTCCAATCGCGGCCTGCGCGGGAGCGGAAAGGCGAGCTCCGTGAACGCGGTGAAAGAAGCGGCTCCTGCTGTGATCGATCTCCCGGTTTCAAAGAGTTACGCACATCGGTTTTTTATTTTGGCGGCTTTTGCGGACTTTCCGACGGTTATAGAAAAATTTGAACTCTCCGAGGACATCAGGCATACAGTGGAGGCGTTGAAATTGATGTCGGGCGCGCGTTTTGAATTCGGAGAGTCCGAATTTGCGGTTGTTCCGCGCAGGTATGTTGAGAAGGACGCGGAGCGGGAAGAAACCGCAATGTATACAAGAAGAACCGGGCGGATAGAAATCGACTGCGGAAGCTCCGCCTCCACGGCGCGGTTCTTGATTCCCTTCAGCAATATTCGCACCGAATTTGACGGTGTAACCTATTTCTACGGCTCACCGTCTCTCGAAAACAGACCCATGAACAGCATAATCCATGTGTTGAAGGCACAGAATCTGCTGTCGGGAGAAGTTCACACGGGAAGTCTTCCGTTCGGGGTGAAGGGACGTTTCAAACCGGGGATATACCGTATTCCGGGGAATATCACATCGCAGTTTCTGTCGGGGCTCCTGATGGCCGCACCGATGATGAACGGCAGATCCCGGATTATCGTATCGGGAAAACAGGTCTCCCTTCCCTATGTGAACATTACAATCGACGCCATGCGCCATATGGGCG
>JAUMXJ010000016.1:0-11872 GCA_030529205.1 Bacillota bacterium
ACATCTCTCCCGGGCATTATGCCGCAAAGGGCAAGATCAGAGTTGAAAAAGACTATTCGCAGGCGGCGTTCTGGATTGTCGCGGAACTGCTCAGGCAGTTGAATGGAGGAGATTTCCGGCAGATTTTGCTCCCGGGAATGAATCCGCACTCATTACAGGGGGATCGTGTGATTTTGGATATTCTCGGGGTCAGAATCGAGCCGAGCGGCAGGATTACGAGGGTTCGGGAACCGAGAAGTCAAGCGGATTTGACACATTGTCCGGATTTGTTTCCGATTTTGTCCGTTTTTTATGCCCTGTATGAGAAAGGAGGCACCATAACGGGCGCCGATCGGGTTTCGTACAAGGAGAGCGATCGATATGAAGCGATGAGGCTGGAACTGACGAAGCTCGGCTGCCGAGCAGTGCGGGAAGGCGGAAAATTCCGCATCTATCCGGGGCGGCTGAAGGGGAACATCTGCAGTGCGCATGATGATCATCGCGTGGCGATGGCTCTCCTGATACTGAGTTTGTTTGTCGACAATGTGCGGCTTGACAGCAGGGAGTGCATCGGAAAATCCTATCCGATGTTTTTGGAAGATTTAAAAAAAGTTATGGCAATGAACAATAAAAAGCAATGAAACAGAGGTATCCTTGAATTTAGATCAAGTATTGGAAAGAGCTTACGAGTACGGAACGCGCTACATTCACAAGGGAAAGGTGGCGGAATATATTCCGGAACTCGCAAAAGAAGACAAGGGCAGGGCATCTGCCGTCATATTCGACCGGGAAGGAAGAATTTTTCAAGTCGGAGACAGCACATACCGCTTCTCCATGCAGAGCATCGTCAAGGTGGTCATCTACCTGTCGGTTCTCGAGAATTATGAGTTTTCTCATATCAAGAAATATGTGGGGGTCAAACCTTCTTCCAAGCCGTTTAACAGCATTCTGGAGCTGGAGCTCAGCAACAAGAGTATCCCGGTGAACCCCTTCATCAATGCGGGTGCGATTGTCGCCACCTCCCTGCTGTTTCAAAAGTACGGGGAGCGCTCCTTTGATATGATTCTCGACAAGGTTCGCCTGCTTCTCGGCGACCCGCAGGCGAGCCTGAGCGAATCGATTTATCGGTCCGAGAAGAGTTCGGCATTTGCCAACAGAGCGCTGACTTATATGATGCTCAGCCACAAGATCATTCCCGCCGAACTGAATGTGGAGCATCTCCTCGACGTCTATTTTAAAAGCTGCTCGATTATGGTCGACACCGTCGGTCTCGGAAGACTCAGTCAGGTGCTGTCGAGAGACGGAATGAGCATAGAAGGAGCACGCCTGATTGCACCGGAACACGCGAAGATTTTGCGCACCGTGATGGCGAGTTGCGGGACATATGATTATTCCGGAGATTTCGCGATTCGCATAGGAATTCCCGCGAAAAGCGGAGTAGGCGGAGGCATTGTGACCGCATCCAAGGCGGGGTACGGAATCGCGGTTTACTGCCCGGGATTGGACACACATGGAAACTCCTATGTGGGAACCAGAATGCTTCAGAGCATTTCAAGAGATTTGGAACTCTCGATTTACTAGAAAGCGCAGCCGCCGTATCGCCGGCGGAAGAGGGGAAGCATTCTTCAGTAAAGAAATTTGAATCGGAGAGATTATGTCATCGATATACGGAAACAGGATAAAGGTATCTCTCTTCGGAGAGTCGCACGGGGCGGCGGTGGGCTGTGTTCTGGACGGACTGCCCGCCGGTCTCGCACTCGATATGCCCTTTATTCGAACCAGACTTTCACAGCGACAGCACGGTGCATTTTCGATACGTTCATATGCTGAGATGTCAAAGGGTTTGGAGGAAGAGGATGCTCTTCTCGAGATTTCGTCCGCGGTCACTGCCCGCAGCGAAAGTTTGGATTTTCACGTTCTCAGCGGATTGTCGGACGAGGGGATTTGTCAGGGCTCCCCTTTTATGGCGTATTTTCAGAATCGTGATATCAGGAGAGGAGATTACCGGCAACAAGAGCGACACTACCGTCCGGGCCATGCGGATTATGTCTCCGCAATGCGTTCAAACGGTCATGCCGATTTGAGCGGCGGCGGACATTTTTCCGGGCGTTTGACCGCACCGCTGGTTCTTGCGGGAGCGATTTGCGAGCAGATCCTCTCCCGGAGAGGAATCGGCTTCTCGGCGCATGTAGAGAATGTAGGCGGATGCAAAAGTTTCGCTGAAATAAACGATTTTTTGGAAAGCCTCGAGCGGGACGGGGATTCTGCGGGGAGTGAAATCAAGATTCGAATTGACGGGATGCCCTTGGGTGTGGGATCTCCTTTTTTTGACACTTTGGAAGGCGAGATTTCCAAACTTGTCTTCTCCGTGCCTGCCGTAAAGGGAATCGCATTCGGAGCCGGATTCGATTTTGTGGAGAAAAGAGGATCCGAAGTCGTGGACGCCTTCATTCTTGCCGAATCCGATCAGGGCAGCGGAACACATGTCGTCACGGATCACAATTACAACGGCGGGATCAACGGCGGGATTTCCAACGGCATGCCGGTGGAATTTCGTGTCGCGGTAAAACCGACTTCCAGCATACGTGTTCCGGTCAGGACATTGAATTTCGAGACCATGTCGCAAGAGTTGTTGGTGACGGGAGGAAGACATGACAAATGTATCGGATTCAGAGCAATGGTCGCAATCGTTGCCGCAACGGCGATTGCGCTTGTGAATTTTACGGAAGGCTCGGAATCTTTTGATGAGAGCGTGAAATAAAAAGGAATAGAAGATTTTTGGAGTGATAACGGTATGAATCGATCGATTTTTTTATATCGCGTCCTGCTCTTTGCAGCCGGGATTGCCGGAATTGTATTGCAGGTCTTGGACGACGGTGCGGGCATGTTTATGTACTACACCATTCTTTCCAATTTGCTGGTCGTGTTGTTCTTGGGGTACATGCTGGTGAAAAAAGGACGGCTCAGTGATCCCGATATCAGATCGAAAGACGGAGTCGCCATGGCAATCCTCATCACATGTGTGGTATATCATTTTATGCTCGCTCCGACGGCGAAGGCGAAAGACTATTACAATATAGAAAACTTTATATGTCACTACATTCTTCCGCTGGGCTTCATTGTGGATTCCCTCTTTTTCGATCGGGTTGCGACAAAGAAGACGGATCCTGTAAGCTGGTCGGTATTTCCTGTCGCATACTTTATATTTGCCTTGATGAACGGTCTTTTTCTGCATATTCCGATTCCGGGAAGGAAAAACTTTTATCCGTATTTTTTCGTCGATGTCGACAGGATGGGATTGATGAAAGTTCTGATGTTTTGTATGGTCATACTGATTGTATATATCGTGACGGGATATCTGTACTCGGCTCTAAAGTCCTTGATCCACAGCAGGATAACACGCAAAATTTCAAATTAATTCAAATTTTAAACTAAAGTTTTGGAAAAAATACTGCGATAATTTGATTATATTGCTTCATATAATCAACAGGTGAGGAAAACTATGAAAGGTACGGTAGTATCAAGTTGGATGATTTCTTGCCGCCATCTATACGGCGATCGTGTCGTGGATGCGGCGCTTGAAAAATACGGATTCGATCGGAATTATGTCTTCTCTCCGCTGGAGGATGTTCCGGACACCGCTGCGCGGGGAATGATTGATTTCATCGGCGCCGAAATGGGCGTGGATAAGGCGCAGATCTGGGGAAAGATGGGAGAAGAGAATATTGTGACATTTTCCCGTAATTACAGCGGATTTTTCAGACAGGAGAATGCATACCGCTTTTTGAAGTCGATGAACGATGTGCATGAAATCGTCATGAAGCGCTTCAAAGGAGCGACACCGCCTATTCTGGATATGGAGATCATCTCTCCGAGAGAGGCGATGTTCATCTATCGATCCAAGAGGGGAATGGGTGATTATTTGGCAGGTCTCCTGAGAGGGGTTGCCAAACATTTCAAAGAGGACATCAAAGTGGAAAAAATCTCGGCGTCCGACAGCGAAATCAGGTTGAAGCTGACATTCCCGAGCGAGATTACATTTAAAAAGAAATATCGCCTGAACACCTTGCTCTCATTCGGCATAATCAAAAACAGCGGAGTGAAGTCGGCGATTTTAACAGCTCTTCTGACCGCCGTTCCGCTTTTTTCTCTCGGAGGATTCAGCTGGCAAACCGGAGTGATTGCCGGGTGTGTTCCGCTGATTGCGGCGCTCAGCAATGCACTTTTGGCGCGGCCGTTGAAGATCTTGATGAATGAGATGTCCGATTTGTCGCAGAGGAAGTATTCCGCGAAGCTCGATATCCGAACGGAAGATGAATACGAGGATATGATGCGGTATATGGCGGCTTTGAAGTATACGATTCAAAAAGATTTTATCGAGTTTAATTCCACTGCGGATGAGATGTCGACTTTCAATCACTCCCTGGCACACATCTCGGATGTCATGGAGGGCACATCGGACAGCATCAAAAATTCAATCGAGCATCTTGCAGGCTCGACACATACACAGGCACAAAATACCGAGCATCTGGTCGAAGTTCTCAACAAAAGCATACAGAACATTGCGGATATTTCCGCAGAAAGCCAGACGAACAATGACAAGATTACAACCGCAATGCATCGCATCGAGAGCAGTTTTGTAGAGGTGGAAAGCACCGCAAATCAGATTGTGGGCGTTATGGAGCAGTTCAAAGAGATCAAGAACAGCGGAAATCAGCTGCAGAGCAATGCACAGAGTATTACGGAGATTGTCTCCATTGTGTCCGGAATCGCGTCTCAAATCAATCTGCTTGCACTCAATGCATCGATTGAAGCATCCCGTGCCGGGGATGCGGGCAGAGGTTTCGGAGTGGTGGCGGATGAGGTCAGAAAACTTTCCGTGGAGACGAATCTCGCAGTCGAGCGCATCAACAGCGGCCTGGGCGGCTTTGTCAGCGATTTGGAGCGCTTGGTGAGCGGAATCGATTCACAGTACGCAGTCCTGGATCAGGGAAGCGTATCGCTCGAAAATGCCGTCTCCACATCCGCACAATCCAAGGACAATCTGAAAGAAGTGTCTTCGCTCATGATTGCGACATCGGAACATCTCAAAGCGGAGGCGGGAAGAATTTCCTCCCTGTTCGATCCGATTCAAAATCTCGCCGCACTCGGAGAAGAAAACTCCGCGTCCACTCAGGAGGCGAGTCAGAGCGTTTCCGACTATGTCGAGCAGATTACGGAGCTCTCCGGAAAGATCAGTGTGTTCCAAAATCTGATTCAGGACTTCCAGTCCAAGCTTCAGGAATACAAGATATAATCGATATTCGATACAGTTAATCGATAGGGCATCAAGGGTCTAACTTGATACCCTATTTTTTATTTTTCCGAGAATTAGCATGAGGTCAACAAATAAAATAGATACGGCTATGCAGTAGGCAATACTGTTTTTCTCAGCAACAAGAGATATTATTACTATACATAGCAATTAAGCTCATCCAATATCCATTATGAATGGGGACGTTATCTCATACCATCTAAAGTGCTATTTATAACACCCCAAAGAATTATCAGTATAAAATTGGTAAGCTTATATCACGAATCGATATAATACAGCAGTTGTTTGGTTCAGAATTTAGAAAAGAAGGAATATATGAACTAAAGTAAGAATTCAGTTAAGAAAAAGAATTGCCGAATCGGGGGTTACCCTGTCGGCAGAGCCGCTTCCTATTATGGTGTACCGGACGACGGACAATAACGAAATCGTTTCCAACACAATGGACAATATATCGTAGAGGACCTGAAATCGGCGTGGAAACACTTCTCATTGTGATTGAAAAGGAAAAATAAAGATCTTATTTTTAAAGTCCTATGAACCGACAGGCTCATAGGACTTTGTCTTCGGTGCACTCATACACGAGGCATTATTTTTTGTTTTTGACGACAAAAATGAAGTAGATGATGTGAAAGAGCCAGATAATGCCGAGCACGGCGAGACCGACGGGGACTCTGCGCATCATGTAGAAGGCGATGCCGAACAGGATGGTGACGAGGGTGATGACCTTTGTCTTGGTTTGCCTGGTCATTCCCTGTCCGTTCACATAGCTCTCCAGATTGTTCTTATACAGTCTCGTTCCTTTGAACCAGCGATCGAGTCGTTCCGAACTCTTGGCAAAACAGACGGCCGCGAGCATCAGGAAGGGGAAAGACGGCAAAAACGGCATGACCGCCCCGACTGCTCCCAGTCCGACTCCGATACAGCCCGTTCCGATTAACAAAATCTTTTTGATTCCCATATTTCTTTATTCTCTCCTATTTGTTTGCAGTGATTGTTCGCTGTCGGTCACCTTGTCGGGATTGGCTCGACTGCGCTTCCATTCCCTTTTTGATTCAATCAGATGGCGTACGACCGTCACGGGGTTCGTGAACAGCAGGTGCGGGCCCGAAAAGCGCATGACGTTTTTTATCTTTCCCCTCATGTCCGGAGTATAACAGTGCACCTTGCAATTCGAGCAAAATGTTTTTTCCTGCATAAACGGACAGAGGTCCGCGCGTTTCATCGCATAGCCGAGCAGGGATGCACATTCATCGCACAGCGAGAGTGATATCTCCTTGCCCTGTATACGGATTTTTATGATTTTCTTCGGAAGTTGTCTGTGCTTTTTCCTGCAGTAGACGGCAATCATCCGAGAGACGAGTTTCTTTTCGTCATTGCGTTTTTTGTTCGTATCCCGATTCATTTTTTATATCCCCAACTTGTTGCGTTGTCAGCTGTTTCGCGCGGCGGCGGAGATGTCGTGGATGGAGATGATATCATCGCAGATGCGCAGTGTGGATTTTCTGTGTGAGACGAGGACAATCGTCTTTTCTTTCTTCTTTTCCGCAAGAGATTTCAGAATCATCGCCTCGTTCAAGCTGTCAAGGTTGCTGGTCGGCTCGTCGAGGAGCATGAGCGGAGCATCGTGCAGAAAAGCTCTCGCCAGCCCGATTCGCTGTCGTTCTCCTCCGGAAAGTGTGTCTCCGAGTTCTCCGACCGGTGTCTCATAGCCTTTCGGAAGGCTGATAATAAAGTCGTGAATGGATGCTTTTTTTGCAGCTTCTTCGATTTCTTCCTGCGTTGCATCCAATTTCGCTACGCGGATATTGCCGGCAATGCTGTCGTGGAAGAGATGAGTGGTCTGCGTGACAAAGCTCTCCATATCTCTGAGATTGTCGGTATTGATCTCGTCGATATTTTTGTTGCTCTGTGTCTTGGCATCGCGGATATTGATTTCGCCGCTTCCGATTTTCCAGAATCTCATAAACAGACGGAGCAAGGTGGATTTTCCGCTCCCGCTCTTTCCGATGATGCCGATTGCGCCGCCCTTCGGTATCTCGATCGAGACATTTTTCAGGACTTCTTCGCCGTCATATGCAAAGCTGAGATTGTCTGTGTGAATTCCGGAGAAAACGGCTTCTTCTTTTCCGACGATGTCTTCGACAAGGGGTTCTTCATCCAGAATGTCCAGCACTCTGTTGCCCGATGCGAAAGTGCCCTGCAGAGTGGAACCGAGGGCTGCAAGAGCAAGGGTAGGGCCGAAGGACGATACCAATGCGACAAAGGGGATGATGACGCCCGCCGCGCGGATTTCTCCGTTTTCCCAAAGATGGACTCCGGAGAGAAGGAAGAGGGCGCTGACAATGGTGATGAAGGCGCTCGTGAGGGAAAAGTTGATTCCGCCGATGGCCTTCATTTTGCGCTCGCTCTCCGTGAGTGCAAGGGTGCGCGCGTTCATTTCATCGCGTCTTTGTTCCCCCTGTGAATATTGGATGGTCTGTGACAGACCTCTGAGGTTGTCGAGTACGAAGCTCGCAAGGTTTCCCGTCTTGGTGCGGTGTTCGAGTCCGATGCGGCCGTTCATTTTGGAGATCATGAACGGGAAAACCACGCCGATGATGAAGTAGACGGCGAGAGAAAAGAGACCGAGGAGCATATGGAAAGAGCCTATGAAGAGCACCATCACAACCGTGTAAAGCGCCGCAATAGCCGCAGGTGAGATGGTATGTGCGTAAAAGACTTCCAACAGCTCGACATCGGAGGTGATGACGGAAATCAGGTTGCCCTTGTCCCTTCCTTCGAGTTTTGCAGGGCAAAGTCTGCGCAGGGAGCGGAACACATTGTCGCGCAACAAAGCCAGCAGTTTGAAAGCGATGTAGTGATTGCAGAGCTGTTCCCCGTAGCGGAACACGCCTCTCAGTAGTCCGAGGAGCGCAATCACGACAAAGAGAATCGTCAAAGACATTCCCGTCTCGAGGATGCCGAGTGCCGCCAGAACCGCAACCGCACCGAGCACGGTAATGAATGTCGCCGCCAGATGCCCGAGCAGGCCCTGAAAAATGGCAAGGAACATGTAGCCTGTCAGAGGCTTCACCAGGACAATGAGCCTCGACATGACGCCGATATTGCTGCGTGTTCTCTCCGCGTTTGCCGCATTATTTCTCATGAGCGTCGCCCTCCTTTTTGATTCCGAAGTTCTCCAGATTCTGTTGCGCATTCCAGAGTCTTGCATATGTCGCATTTCGCGCAAGCAGCCCGTCATGGCTGCCGGATTCGACAACTTCGCCGTCCTGCATGACATAGACGGTATCCGATTCCACCACATTGGCAAGTCGATGTGAAATCAGAATGACGGTCTTTCTGCCTTTGAGCGCCTTTACTTCGTTCATAATGATTTCTTCGCTTTCCATATCGATATTCGACGTCGCTTCATCGAATATATAGAGCGGGGTGTCGTGGAGAAGCGCTCTTGCGAGTGCAAGCCTTTGGCATTGTCCCCCCGACAGGTTAGCCGCCTTCTCCTGCAACATGGTCTCCAGACCGTTCTCGCTTCGAAGGAAGTCGGCGAGGTTCACTTTCTCAAGGATTTGCCACATTTCTTCATCCGTGGCGTCCTTCTTCGCCATGAGAAGATTTTCCTTGACGCTGCCTTTGAAAAGGTAAGAATTGAAACTGATGTAGGTGATATTCTTCATCAGGCTGTCTTCGGTGATGTCCGAGAGTTCGGCACTTCCCGCCTTGATATTTCCCAGGTAACCCTTATTTTTAAGCGTGAGCAGAGCGGCAATCGTCGTCTTTCCCGACCCGGATTCCCCGACGATGGAGACAAAAGATCCTTTCGGAATCTCCAGGGAGACATTTTTCAGAACCTGCCTCTCCGGGGTATAGGAGAAATGGACACGATCCAACTTAATATCCGAGTTTGCAGGGTAGGAAACCGATCTGCCCGTGTCCTCCGGGGTGTCGAGCAGTCTGAAGATTTTTCCGCTCGCAGCCATTCCGTTCATCGCAATGTGGAAGAAGCTTCCGAGTGCGCGCATCGGGAGAAAGAAATCCGCGGATATCAGGATGGTGAAGATGGCAACCGATGCGCTGATGTTTCCCGCCGCAAGCTGGGCGGCGGAGATGATGATGCCGAGCGCAGCCCCTCCGTATGCGACAAGGTCCATAATGATAATGGAATTGAGCTGCATGGTGAGTACTTTCATGGTGATGACGCGGAAGTGTTCCGCCTCAACATTCATCCGATCATGTCTGTGCGCATCGCTCTTGTAAATTTTAAGCGTGGTCAGGCCTTGCAAATTTTCAAGGAAGGTGTCTCCCAGCGCCGTGTACTGTCCCCAGTATTTCGAGAGAAGTTTCTTCGCCCAGGTCTGTACCGCGGCAATCGAAACGGGAATAAGCGGCACACAGATAAAGAGAACGAGCGCGGCGATGAAGTTGAAGGGAGCCAGCACGATAAACAACGTAATCGGAGAGAGCATGGCGATGAAAAATTGCGGAAGATATCCCGCGAAGTATGTCTCCAGCTGTTCCACTCCTTCTACCGCAAGCTGTACCACTTCCGAAGTTTGAACGTCCTGATTGTAGGACGCGCCGATGCGGAGCAGTTTTTTATAGATTTTGTCGCGCAGCGTCGTCTTGACCGCTTTTGACGACAAGTAGCTCAGGTGATTGGAAAGGTAGATAATCCCGATTCTGAGTACGACGGCGGTCAACAAAATAATGCCGAAAATCAGCATCGGATTGTTTCCGAAGATGCCGTGGATGACATTTTCCGTCCTGCTCGGAGTGAAAAAGGGCGAGATTCCTTTTGTTGAAAAAAGGTGTTCAAAATGAATCAATCCGCCCAATAAAAGAGAAAAACTTGCCATTATGACAATGTTGAGCAGCAGCGATATCCACTGCAGCGCAACACTGATGCCGATATATTTTTTGCATTGGCTGACCGTGCGAATCAGCCGTTTGTTGATCATCATGCGTGCCTCCGAAAAGCGTTTCAACACAAAAAACACATTTTGCGTCTCTAGATGAATATTATAGTAATTATCATTATCATATACAAGCAATATAAATGAATTATGAAATGAAGGGAAAAAGAAATGGAACTTGCAAATATATTCCGACGAAAAAAAAGCTCCCCTGAGGGAGCAAGTGTTGTAATTTGCAGGTTATGGAATGTTTCGAACGCTTCCGCAGAACAGGATGTTTCGATCTCTTCCTACAATCAGGAAGAGAAACGGACGGTCGACAATGAATTCGTTTTCCGACGCCGTTATGAATGCGGTCATGGAGATTTCGTAAGTGCTGTATGCCGCTCCCGTTATCCCCTGCTCATCGAACATGACTCTCGCGGCATGTTCCGCATTGCTGATGGCGACATTTGGGGAATCGGTCAATGCGCCGAAATCGGCTCCGAAACTTGCCGTGACTTCCAAAGCGCCCAGCGATTCCAAAAGTTTTTTCAGATCGATTTTGGAGTCGAGATCAAACTTCGGAATCTTGCACAAGGAAGTCGGGTTTGTTATCATTTTGCGAGATTTTTCGTCATCCAGGAGATTCAGAAAGGAGAGCGCGGAATCTTCCGCTTCCTCCAATACGGTATTGAGATGGTACGCCTCGTTCGGAAGAATGAAGTAACAGACATTCTCTCCGCCGAGCGGGATTTCCACGGCTTTCCAGTGTTCGCTTTTATACTGTGTGAACGGGTGGCTGTTTTGCATCATCTCCACTTCTCTGTCACTTTCGGTACCGCGGAAAATCTCCTTTTTCGTTTCTTCCGCATCGAATGCGTTTTTCCATGCGGTTTTGTAGTAAATGGTTGAAATCAGCCGGATGAGCATTTGCGGATGGATCTCGATTCGGTCCGTATATTTTTTGAGCAATCCTTCCGTCGCACGGTTTATCCAATTTCTAAGCTCTTCCGTATATGCCGCATCTTGCGGATCTCCTATAAAAGAGTCGGCATAGTACTCTTTGGAGAGGATATCCAAGACATCTTTCTTCACCGACAAGGTATGATTCAGCCAAACGGAGTTGGATAGAATGCTCTTATGCTGTTCAAACAGCTCGTAATTGGCGTTCCATGTGTCGCGAACGCATGCGCGCAAATCGGAGATTTTTTCAAAGCCAAGGATGCGGAGGAGTTCCGCTCGGGTGGTTCCCTCCGTGTATTCCGCCAACATCGCTGTGGCTATGTAGATATTGATCGGAGACAGGATGATGTTTTCTCCCTTTTCTGCGGTCAGTGCCTTCTTCAGCGTCTGTGCATAGAAAGGTTTGAGTTTGGCACTGTGGCGCAACGAGGCATCGGAACGTTTGCGCATATCTTCGTGCCATGCCGAGATTTTCCGTTGCTTTGCGTCGTCCTCTTCGCTTTCCTGATAAGTCATGCGCTCAGGACGTTCGGACAAGTTCTTGAGAACGGATTCGGTTTTCGGCGTGTCGCCCGTACAGGATGTGAAAATCAAAGAGATGATGAGCAGGCACGAAACAAGGACTTGCTTTTTGTTCATATTCCCCTCCTCAATTTGTTTGATAATACCATCATGATAGATTTTTACGGAAATAGCAACTATAATAATGCGGTAAATTGTTCGT
>JAUMXJ010000016.1:11882-13290 GCA_030529205.1 Bacillota bacterium
TTCTGAGGAGATCACGTGTTTAAACTTCGATTGGATCAAATGGCGTCGATTGCATTATCCGGATTGGGTGCGGCAATCTTGACGATTTTGGCGGGATGGGCAATATCCGCGCTGATTTTATTTCTTTCCCCTGATATATCGTTCTCGCCTTCTTTTTTGAAATGGATGGGACTGCTCGTCGCGGTGGTCGGCGTTACCATGCTCTTTTTGAAGATTTTCCAAAAAATATCGCGGTTCGTCAGGACGATTTCGTCGCGTCGGTTTTCGAAAAAAGAAAGTGAGCGGGTATTTTTCTTATCCGGCATTTCGCATTGGAAACAGAATCCTCACTCTTTTTTGATTCATGACTTGCCCGGTTATGAGAAAAAATTTCTGCAGGCGAAAGAATGTATGTTCGAATCTCTGTTTGCCTTTCCCGTCGTCTTTATTGTACTGTGTGTCATCGATGTGAATTATCTGTGGTTTCTCGGATCTTTTTTCATTTGCGCCGTGATCTTACCTTTCTGGTACAGCAAAAAACAGGAGTATTTGGAGTATTACTTCCCGGAAAAAAAGGGCGACATGGCGAGGCCGCCTTCAAATTATCTGTACAGTGTCGTGCTTTCGCGTCTAAACCCCACCTGGAGGCGTTATGTCGAAAAAATGTCCAAAGTTTTCAAAAAGGACGAAAAATCGGTTCAGGCGCATCAATTCCATACCCAAGAGCAGACAGAGCTGATGCGGCATCTCGTGTTGACCTATATTTTTTTCGTGTTGATCTATCTCGGGTTTAATCTCGCACTCAAAACCATTCCGTGGAAAGATGCGGTATCGGGTTACTTGATGTCGTGTTATGCGTTCTCCCTTTTAAAAAATCTGATGCACGCACCGACGCATATGCTTTCGTTGCGCAAAGTGGTGAAGGAACAATTTGATATTCTCTTCCGGAGCGCGGAGAAGAGTGCGACGAGAAAGACCGCTCCTCATCCCTTTCAAGACAGATTGACCGCAAAAAATCTGATTGTCAGAGTGGATGACTGCAGAGTGGTGCAGTATCCGGATTTTGAAATTCGAAAAGGAAGCAAGGTCTTGATGAAATACTGTTCGGATCACTCAAAAACCCTTCTGTCGGCAATCCTCAGAGGAGAGATCGTGGATTACGCGGGGGATTTGCAAATAGACGGTGTGAGTATCCGGGGAAAGAATCAGGATTTGACGGCGTCCGGGCTGAAAATCTTTTGCCCCGGCGCCCCAGTTGCGGAATCCGTTTGGCGGGAGACTGTAGCCGAATCACAAAAAACGGGTGCCACCGTCATCGTCCTTTTTCCGCACGGAGCTGAATGCGAGACGGCATCGGCATCGCAAGACATGTCGCAGGTCGCTGCACAGCATGTATCTTCTCATACCGCTCCTCATGCCGCTCCTCATA